>CASBQB010000156.1 GCA_949127655.1 Chroococcales cyanobacterium PMM_0086
AAATTAAAGCGACTACAGAAGAACTTAAGTAGGAAACAAAAAGGGAGTAAAAGGCGAGAGATAGCTAAACTTAAAGTAGCTAAACTACACGCAAAAATAAAAGATACTAGAAATGACTTCCTACACAAGCTATCAACTAGAATAATCAGAGAAAACCAATCTATTGTTCTAGAAGATTTAAATACATCAGGAATGCTAAAGAATCGTAAACTCTCAAGAGCTATATCTGATTTAGGTTGGCGTACCTTTAGAGATATGTTGACCGTGCCGGCTGACCTGCGGTCAACAGCTAAAGCCTTAATGTATGGTAGAGAGTTTAAGATAATTAGTAGGTGGGAGCCTACATCACAAAGGTGCTCTAATTGCGGTCAAATAGGCGGAAAGAAAGAGTTATCAGTGAGAGAGTGGGTTTGTCTATATTGTGGTACAGAACATGATAGAGACGTGAATGCAGCTATTAATATAAAAGTTGCCGGAGGACATTCGGAAACTATAAACGGACGTGGAGTTTGTGTAAGTCGACCGTTAAAAGTTGCAGTAAACCGAGAAGCGTCAACCCACCCAAGCTTTGAGCAATTAACTTTGTTTTAAGTAGAGGGAATCCTAGCCCTACCCTACGGGCTGCCCTGCGGTCAATAGGGCGGGGAGGATGTCAAATCGTAGTTAGTATAAACCATTAAAATACCTCACCATTAGGTACAATTTGAAACTCAAGCTCTTCATCATTACCAGCCAAAATGTATAAATTGCCAGTTCACTCATCAACACAGACTAAATGTATGGGCTGTAACATAAAGTAGGTGAGTTGATAAGAAACACGATATAAGCTCTTTAACTGAGCAATAGTCGGCATCATAGTTCTCATTCCACCTGATACTCATTCTAGCACTCAGTTTTGTCTGTAGTCATATGTTTAAAAAGCACCAATTGGTAGTAAGTGCTACAGAACCAAAAGTATAGCAGTAATGCTCTGATTATAATGTGTTATTTAATCAGCTCTAATTGTTGAATTTCTTCTTTTTTAACTTCTTTAATTAGCTTTTTTAATGTGGTAATATTCAATTTTTTTTGAGGGCTTCTTAAATCGTGAATGAGCGGGATATCGATAGTATAATTACCTCTTAAACTAATCAAACTGTGCCAAATTTCCTGCGTGATCAGTATTTGTTGATTTTCCGCTAATTTTAGCCAATAGTAGTTATATTCTTGCCTCAAATTTTCCCAAGTCAATTCAAGCATTATTTCAGGAGAAACCTCTAACTTTTGCAAGAGGAAGATTAGATTTAAGCGAGAGTCTTTAGCATTAAGTTGAATAGATTGTTGTGGTTTTTGTGATAAAACTAATGTATGTAAAAAATCAAAAAGATGTTTATATTGCTCTGAAGATAATCTATCTCGTAAATTTCTAAATCTTTGAATTGGCAGACATTTTAATATTTCTTTAACTTCTGCCTCAGTCAATAAAGTTAAAGTGCTCCATTGTTCAGGAATATTTAAGATTTCAATCATCTGCTTTTCAAGTCCTTGAGCGTGCGGATCGTTATCTAAGCAGATATAAACTTGCAGATCTTCAGCTTCTGCTAGATATTGTTGCATAAGTTTTTCAACCTTGTTCCAATCTAAACCACCGCGATCACAGCCTAACTTAGGAAAAGCTATTGATTCAATTCCCCATTGCTGATAATGTTCCATAAAATAGGCTAATCCTGCTTCTATCCAATCCAAACGGGAGGGATATTTCCAGTGATTCTTAGTAGGAAAATTGATAATACAGGGTTGTTCTTCCCTTGGATAAAAGTAGAGATAACCAACTTTAACTTCTCCTTTTTTACATTGTCTAAGGTAATCTTGATACATTTGCGGGTAACGCAGTTTAAATTCTAAAGCTATGCCTGCGCCCATCACTCCCACACAGTTGATAGTATTGACAATAGTCTGCACAGGAACATTAAAAACTGTTGTTTGACTATAGTTAATCATAAAAGTGCTAAAAATATAGACTGGTTTTAACTTCTAGACAAATTGAGATATTTAAGTTTTTTTCCTTTCTAAGTTCTTGAAGAATGATCTCTATTTGTTGAACTTGTTTGGTATTATAACAAAAAACTTTTTTGATCTTTTCTACTGAGACAGTAAAGGGTGCAAGTATCTCTGAACATCTAATTCGCTTCCCATCTAGTTGATCTGACCAAAAATCAGCCCGCACTATCTCCCAGTTGACCTGGTTAAGTTGACTTAAATCATTATAAAATTGTGTCAGTTGCGCTGCTGCATTCCCGTCAGAAAAGTAGACATCTTTCTCTAACAGCAGTAACGGTTCAACACCCAAAATAACCAGATCCTCTTGTTGGTCTTGTCTCTTAAAGAGCATGGGATTTCTGGGATTAAAATAGAGACAGACATATTCTTGCAGAGATCTGTGATTGAGGAGTTTAGTTTTTCTGACCTTTTGCACATCAGCATCTGAAATATCCGAGATACACAGACCCAAAAGGTGACTATTAACTTGACTATGTGCTTTTCTGTGTGAAAGCAAGCCATACTGAAAAATACTTTTCAGGTTACTTAGCTTAGTAATGTGATGAAGCGCATATATCTGATATTCCTGGATCAGGTCAATATCTCTTAAAAAAAAAGGATCATCTTCTCTTGGATGACTAGGTGACTTCATCAGTATTAACTAGAAAATTCTCCAATTGTTAAAAGTTTATCGCTTATTAGTTGATGTTTTTTTAGATGATGGTTTTTTTTTGCTGGTTACCGAGGGTTTCGGTGAAGGGGAAACTTTAGGGGAAGGAGAAACAGAAGAGGGGACATCCGCACCACTGTTTTTACTGAAGTAAAAATGTCCAAGTTGTCTTCCTTTAAAAGTCCGCTTAGTGAAGCGCCAACCTGGTTCGAGTTGAATTTTCAAAAAGCCTGCAGAAAGTCCTTTAGTTCGGCCGATGACTATTTCCTCAGAAGAGTCCCGACGACTTGTACCTACAAGTAATAATTCTTGATCTTTCTCAACAACTCTCAATAGTCTTTCTAGTCCATAGTCTTCTCCATTGATGCGAACAGAATAACCATTACTATCAGTACTGCGGCGACAAATACCAGTAAAATCAAATTTGAGAAGAAGAGGTTCAACCTTGATCGGTCTAGTGCCTTTTTCAGCCCAACATTGCTTTTTACCTGGAATTTGTTCAATAACTAATAAGTCATATTTGTTATCTCCATAAGGTCTAGCAATGGCAATAACTTTGTCTTGCTCCATAACAGTCTCATCAAAAGTTGAAGATGCTGAGCTAGAATTGGTGAGATGCAAGCTAGTTAGAATAGTTAGACCCAAGGTAGTCAATCCTAGCAAATTTCTCAGATTCATAGTTTTTTTCATTAAAAATAATTATCGCTTGATCCTTATAGACATGAGTAAAGTATAGGGTGTTCCGTTGGTAAGAGCCACTTTCTCAACTGTCTACATCTAGACTAGCAAAAACAGTGGATGTGAAAGAATTGACTTTAAATGAACCAATAAGAGGAAAGCAACAGTCTATACAAATGCCTAATACAAAAAACAAAACCGTGATAGCTAAAGCAGAAGCAATCATCACAGATAGAGAGTTAGTAGCAGATTGCCAGAAAGGAGACCGTACAGCCTTTCGTGACTTGTATAGACGCTATCAACAACGAGTTAAAGCGACTCTCTATCAATTGTGTGGGAGTGAAGGACTAGATGATTTAGTGCAAGAAGTCTTTTTAAGAGTTTGGAAAGGACTTCCTAAACTACGTGAAGTATCTTATTTCTCAACTTGGCTTTACCGTATTAGCTGGAATGTCGCAACCGATCAAAGGAGACAATTAGCTAAGGG
>CASBQB010000157.1 GCA_949127655.1 Chroococcales cyanobacterium PMM_0086
GTAGTCTTCGACAAAAAATGAAACGAGCATCTATGAGTACAGATTATCTGCTTGAAGTTTTAGCCGTTACATTAACTCATTAGCATATTATCAGCAAAAATTTCTTGCGCTTACCCTGCTAAACAATCAAGCACAACTATTTTTTTTACTAACAAGAGTTCAAAATTATAAAGAGTACCAATAAGATATAATGTTAAACCAAAATAGGAATGACGAATAAACCGCTCTGGATAGTGGTAACATACAAGGAGAAATACCAGTTCTTTCCCCTTTTGAGTTAGGTAAGTGAAGATATTTGGTTTATTAGGCTTGTAGTACAAATAACAATACGGTATCTAATTAAGAACCGCTATAGTGAATATCTTAAAAAGAGGTTTAAAAGTGGATGACATATTAGCTCCGAATGCCAGAATTCTGATCTAGACAAAGTGAATTCTGTCCATTAAGTCTTGATTTTCTGTGGCTTCTAGCAATAAAATAAACGTATAATCTATTTAAATAAAATCTTCATATGACCATTGATTACTCTAGTATCTATAGATTGTCTCAAATTTGGCCAGTTGTGTCCCAAAAGTTCCCTGATAGCGTAGCACTGCATAGTCCTCATAGTCAACCAGAAGTTAAATTAACCTATAGTCAGCTATGGGATAATATACGCTACTTTGCGGCTGGATTACAAGTTTTAGGATTAGAAAAAGAAGATAAAATCAGTATCTTTGCCGATAATAGTCCTCGCTGGTTGATTGTGGATCAAGGTAGTATGGCAGCAGGTGGAGTCAATGTTGTGCGTTCAGCAATAGCAGATGTGCAAGAACTTCTCTATATTCTTAAAGATAGTGATAGCGTAGCCTTAATTGTTGAAGATCTCAAAACTCTCAACAGGTTACAATTGCAAGATGTCTCCTTGCGCTTTATTATTCTACTTTCAGACGAAACTGCCCCACTTGAAACTAACTATAAATTACTCAACTATCAACAAGTCCTAGAATTGGGTTCTACCTCTACATTGATAGATTATCAAGGAACTTCTGAGTCTTTAGCAACACTTATCTATACTTCTGGCACAACAGGACAACCTAAAGGAGTAATGTTATCTCACAAGAATTTACTGCATCAGGTAGTCAATTTTAAAGTTATTTTAAAACCAAAACCAGGCGATTGTTTACTCTCTATTTTACCAAGTTGGCATTCCTATGAAAGGAGTTGTGAATATTATTTTCTCTCCCAAGGTTGTAGTCAGGTTTACACTAATATTCGCTATTTTAAAAATGATCTCAACTTATATCAACCGCAAATTATGGTGGGGGTTCCCCGTATTTGGGAGTCTCTCTATGAGGGTATAGAAAAACAATTTCAACAATATCCAGCTAACAAACAGAAATTAATCTACACCCTGCTAGATCTTTCAGAACGCTATATTCTCAATCAACGTATTTTTAACAGTCTCTCTTTAGATAACTTATATCCTTCTCTCTTTTCTCGTTTGGTTGCAGGAGTGAAATCTCTCTTTCTGAGTCCTTTTCATTTTCTAGGAGATCAACTCATTTATAAAACTATTCGGACTTCTTTGGGTGGACATCTAACAACTCTCGTCAGTGGAGGAGGCGCTTTAGCTAAACATTTAGACACCTTTTATGAAATCATTGGAGTCCCTATATTAGTCGGTTATGGACTGACAGAAACCTCACCTGTGACCAATGTACGCACCTTTGAACGCAATTTACGTGGTGCTGCAGGACAACCTCTTCCCCATACTGAAGTTCGTATTATTAATCCAGAAACCCGTCAAACTCTCCCAGCTGGTTCCAAGGGCATCGTTCTGGTCCGTGGACCTCAAGTAATGCAAGGATATTACAAAAAACCTGAAGCTACTGCTAAAGTGATTGATGCAGAAGGCTGGTTTGATACTGGAGATATAGGGTGGGTCAGTTTGGAGAATGATCTGATCTTGACTGGTCGAGCGAAAGATACAATAGTTCTATCTAATGGTGAAAATATTGAACCAGATCCCTTAGAGAATGCTTGTCTGAGAAGTCCATATATTCAACAGATAATGATAGTTGGACAAGATCAAAAAACGTTAGGTGCTTTAATTGTTCCCAACCTAGAGGCGCTGAAAAATTGGGCATCCCAAGAGGGGTTAAGTCTGGAGTTTCCTAAAAAAGAGTCAGATCACTCAGTGAGAGAGAGTGATTTATATAACAAAAAAGTTTTAGAGAAACTACGTCAAGAGATGAACCGAGAGATCAAAAACCGTCCCGGATACCGATCAGATGACCAGATCAAGACCTTTGAGTTGATTCTTGAGCCTTTTTCTTTAGAAAATGGACTGATGACACAGACATTAAAAATAAAACGTCCTGTTGTAATGGAACGTTATCACGATATTATAGTCGGGATGTTTGACAAATAATTAGATAACTCAGATGCTAGACGAGAAAAAAGCCGGTTTATTACTCAAACGCCCAGTTACAGTTAAGGTGATTGTTACTTCTCGCTGGAAAGAAGAAGTTCAACAACAATTACAAGCGCAACTTTCGCAAGCTGATGGACAGGTGCAACAATTAGAATTACAAGGACAAAGAGCAATTGTTGAATTACAAAGACAATCAATTACTCCTTTTCCGCCTCAAGTTAGCCAACAAGTTGAAAATATTCAACAACAAGTTAATCAGAAAAAAAGTGAGTTATTAGAACAAAAAAATCAACTCTTACAACAAGTCCAGCAGGTTCAACTTTTCGAGTTAGATCAAGAGGTTGTTCAGGCTCAAATGGAGAGCTTTTTTACAATTTCAGAAGGAGATAACATAGTCGATAAACTCAATATAGAGATTGTGGTTAGAGATGGTTTTGTCGAAGAAATTAGGGGAGAAATCTAAGATAGTGGGTAACCTTTTTATCTTAGATTCCAACTTTGAAGAGAGCCTTAATTAAATAGTTAAAGCAATCTTATACCCACCCTACTCTAAGGCTGCGCCTACACCCCCATCCCCTCTCCCCAAGGGAGAGGGGATAAATATCTGTAGTTAAATTAAACAGAATTAAAGGTTTACCCGCCCGTAGGGTGCGTCCTTAGATAAAATGAAAGGCGCACCTTTCAGGGGCTACGCCTATACCAAATCTTTATAGTATGTTTACTTTAATTGAAAAACTTAAAACAGTCAAGGACTTTCGGAAAAATACAGGAAAAAGATATCCTTTATGGTTTGTCTTAATAATAATTATTCTAGGAACAATGCAAGGCCACTTTAGTTATAGAGCTTTAGGGGCTTTTAGTCAAAATAATCAAGAAATCCTGAATAAGCTTCTAGATGTATTTCCTAGTAGAACGCCAGATTATTCAACCATTAGAAGGGTAATGAATAGACCTCTTGCATAAATAATCAATCAGAACTATTTCTTACTAACTTTAGTTCAAAATTATAAAGAGCAGCAATAAGATTAAATCTTAAACCAAAGCGGCGACAGCGGTTTCTATATCGCACTGACCTTCGGTCAGAAAAATCAGATAAAATCTTAAATACTTTTAGAGAGCGATTAACATGTTCTATGATTATTCTTGTACTAGCTAATTCTTTATTGCTTTTTTTCTGTTCTTTGTTTAATTCTCCTCTTTTGGGTTTTTTCATTGGTGTTTGACTGTTTTTATGAATTTTTTGTATTCCTTGATATCCTTTATCGAGCGCGAAAAAGAGTATCTTCTTTTAAACAAATTAAAGTCATGCTCTTTTCCCTTAGAATGCGATGTACATAATATTTCTGATTTTTCTAACCTTCGATCAGTAGTTGCTTGATTAATAACTATCTGTGATTTTAATGTATGTCTTTTCTTTTTGCCACTGTAGAAAGATTTCTGTTTTCTTGTAGTTCTGCCAAAGGCAGTGTGCGTCTTACATTTGCAAGGACGTGTGTCTGTCGCTTTGCGGCAGACCTTGTATCGTCCGCCGTGTAACCACAAATTACGCACTCGCTTTTTTTGGTCTCTCAATAGGCGTTTCTGTCACATCTACAACAATAATTTCTATTTGATGATCTGATTGAGTCAGTTTCTTTTTCCCTGGCAAAGTCAATTCTCTAGATTTCATTAGGATATTTTCTATTTTTCTATTTATCCGATAAACTGTTGACTCATTAACTCCCCAAGATTGACCAATATGAAAATAAGTTCGCTTCTTCTCGCAAATATTCTAAAGTCATCAATACTTGCAGTCGATAATTGATAATTTACTAGGTCGGGAGCGTTTTCTTCTTTAATGGTAAGTTATTTTTAACTATTTTAACCATGTGATTAAAAGTTTCTCTTTGAACACCACAGAGCCTTTGGCAAGTCTTCAGCTTTAAGATTTTTAACATTTTCATAGCTCATATTTTATTCTTCTAATAGTCTTTCTACTATTTTACCTTAGACTTTTGCAAGAGGTCTAGTGAGTCTTGAGGCACTTCATAAATTACAACTCCACAAAAGTTTTACCTTTATAATTCAGGCAATCTCGGACGACTATTAACTACACCCGCATAATTTTCATATAGAGTGTGAACATCATGCCCAGTTAATTGAGCTACATTGACTGGATTCATACTTCTTCAAAGTTAAATCAAAGTTACTACTGATCAGATCTAACTCAATAATTTTGGCTTTATGTTCTGCATAGATTCTGTTAGATGCCGAATCTGGTAAACCCAGAGTTAGTGTGTACCTTGGCCTTGGTATGTCCATCTTAACCGAAGCCAACCTTTATCAGTACTTACTTTAACAATTAACTTTGTTTCTTTTTTGCTTGGTTTAATAGGTGAAAACCCCTTCTAGAGAGGGGTTTCAAGGTATGGAGCTAAGCGGATTCGAACCGCTGACCCCCTCAATGCCATTGAGGTGCTCTACCAACTGAGCTATAACCCCTAATTTGTCAGTCCTTTATTCTATCTAACTAGATTTTTTTTGTCAAGAACTAAAATTTTTTAAAAAGGGTACGGGGTTTCCATAAGGTAGCTTAGGCAATTTCGCATTAAAAAATATACTACCATCATTGCTGCTGCGGCTAAAGCTACCAGTGTTCCGGCAATCATCATAGAAAACTCTTGCTTTTCAAAGGCTTCCTGCATGAGGTGAAGTGACCAGGCTACTAATGCCACGTCAAAAATGAGAATAGGAAATAGCATTTTTAAAAATTGTTAACTTTATTCCATTTTAATATACATTTTTAACCTATTGAGCTTTGTGCTTAATAATTTAAGCTTTTCAGCAGAATTGACTCTATTTAAGGCGGACAGGCACTTTGTGCTCATGAAGATACTGTTTAAGCTCTTCGACTGTAATTTGTCCATAATGTAACAATGAAGCTAAAAGAGCAGCTTGAGCCTGTCCCTGGGTTAATACTTCATAGATATGTTGACAATTACCCGCCCCACCCGAAGCGATAACAGGTATCTCCACTTGTGCAGCTATTTTCTTAGTAAGCTCAAGGTCATACCCTGCTTGTGTTCCATCAGCATCCATGCTAGTGACTAACAATTCCCCAGCCCCTCTAATTGCGCTTTGCACTGCCCATTCAATTGCATCAATTCCTGTATTTTCTCTTCCTCCTTTAACATAAACATCCCAACCTGGGTTATTAGGAGTAGTCCTTCTTCTAGCATCAATAGCCACGACTATACATTGTTTTCCAAAGCGATCACTTGCTTGATTAATAAAATCAGGACTCCTTACTGCTGCTGAATTAATGCTGACCTTATCAGCCCCTGCTCTTAACAAATCTTTAATATTTTCTAAGCTTTGAATACCACCCCCGACTGTTAAGGGAATGAAGATCTGTTCTGCTGTGCGATAGACAACATCAATTATGGTCTCTCGGTCTTCATGACTAGCTGTAATATCCAAAAAAACCAATTCATCCGCACCAGCATCATTATAGAGACGAGCGAGTTCAACCGGATCACCGGCATCTTTTAAATCAACAAAATTAACCCCTTTAACTACACGACCACCTTTGACATCTAAACAGGGTAAAATACGCTTTGTTAACATGAATCTTTAAAAGTTAGAAAACCTTTTGTATTCTACTGTAAATTTTTACTCTTGAGTTGGCTATACAATATCATTGTCTGGCTCTCGGCTCAAAAGTGCCCGATAGTAAAAATTTAAGAAAATTAATGATTATGTACCTTTAAAGACTTTAAGAAAAGATTAAGATAAAAAGAAATAAACTGTTTTAACAGAGGTGTAAACTCTTAACCATGTTAGTTCCTACCAAACTTTCCGAGCAAGCTACAGTCAAACATTTATTTGAATTGTGGACAGAACGATACAGTGTCAAACTTCAAGGTCTTGACTTAGAAAACACGTCAACTTTTCAAGCCATTAGAGAAGCTTGTTTAATCAAAGGAAGAATCAAGATAGGAACTAAATTTCCCGAAACAATTGTTAAGTTTAAATCTCAACTAGCTGGACTACAGGCAAGAGTTCTCTATCAGTATGCGCCAGATGAAGTGGACTTAGAAGAAGTACGTGTCCTAGCCGAATCAGTACATAGGATTTACTTGAAACTCTTAGAAGTATATCAAAAGCCAACAGAGCAAAAATTTTCGCTCCTACCCAAGGAAGAAGCAAAAATTTCCCTCTCTAGTTTGGGACTGCCAGATCTAGAAACAGTTTCGATAGAACTTGAACCTATGTTGTTAGAATGTCAAGATCAACATATGCAATCAAGAGATTGGAAAACCTTGGGCTTTTTGACAACCCAGTTCAACATCACTAATAGCTTACTCCTAGATGATCCTCAGTTGAGTATTATTGAAAAGAGACTTTTAAAGCCCTATTTGACCTTTCTAGAAGAACAGGTAGCACTTCCTTGGCAAAGAGTTTGTCTAGCTGCAGCTAAATACGAATTAGATGATCCCATCTTTAAAATCGTTGCAAAGATGTTCCCACTGTCCCAGAAGATTGCCCAAAAGGTCAATACTCAGCTAATACATTCACTATCAAGTACGGTAACTCGCAGAGGTAAGTTAAGCGTAAGTGTAGTGAGTCATTCTTGCTTAAGAGATTTCTGTATGTTTCAAGCTTATATCTGGCTCTGTCTTTTAGACAAAAGTATGGCTTCAGTTGAACAGGAATTAATAACTCTCTGTATTATGGTTCTGCCTAGTATGAAAGTAGGATGGCCAATCATTGAACAATCACTGATTTTCTTATCAATAGAAATTCTCAGTCATTTAAACCCTGAAGAAATCAACCTAGTTGAACCCTACCTAATTCAATTAAAAAAAAGCTTTGCTCTCTTTCGCATATTTTTTGAAATAGATAATTCTCCTTTACTAACAGCTAAAGCCTAGTTTGAAAGAGGCTGTCCTAATTGAGTTAAATTTAGGACATAGCCTCCAGTAACTAGATAGACAGTATCGGCCAGAGGACTCACACGGCGAATTAGATCACCTAGACGATCCCTAAATAATCTACCCATTGGATAAGCAGGAACAACCCCCCAGCCCGTTTCTTCAGCCACTAAAATTACATCAACAGCACTCTTTTGCAGAGTTAATAGAAATTCTTGCACTCTATCAAGCCACATCTGCTCCTCCTCTTCTAGTAAATTAGCAACCCAAGTTCCTAAAGAATCAATTAAAAGACAATCAGAAGGAGAACACTTGGCAATAACCGAAGAAAGAGCATACCTTTCCTCAATCGTCTGCCAATCATTAGAACGGCGTTCTTGATGTTTTTCAATGCGTTTGAACCATTCTGAATCAGTTGGGTCATGATAACCAGTAGCCACATAAATAACTTTTAACCCTTTTTGACCAGCTAAAAGCTCCGCCCATTCACTTTTCCCTGAACGAGAAGGCCCAGTGATTAAGATAATTTTTTGAGAAAAAGAAGACATTTAGGATAAAATTCACTAAAAGACAATATCTCAAGCTTATACTGTAGTCATATTGACTCAGAGAGAAATGATTCCTGTATCAGTCCTAATTCCTGCTAAAAATGAAGAACTGAATCTCCCGGCCTGTTTAAAAAGTTTGGCTAGAGCCGATGAAATATTTGTCGTTGACTCCCAAAGTCAGGATCGCTCCTGTCAAATTGCCGAAGATTATGGAGCTAAAGTAGTTCAATTCCAGTTTAACGGTCATTGGCCAAAGAAAAAAAACTGGTCTTTAGATAATCTACCCTTTCGCAATGAATGGGTCTTAATTGTTGACTGTGATGAACGCATTACTCCTGAATTATGGGATGAGATCTCTCAAGTCATTGAAAATCCCGATTATCAAGGCTACTATCTCAACCGCAAAGTATTCTTTTTAGATAAATGGATTCGCTACGGTGGTAAGTACCCTGATTGGAATATGCGTCTTTTTAAGCATCTAGCTGGACGCTATGAAAATCTTCATACTGAAGATATCCCCAATACAGGAGACAATGAAGTACACGAACACGTAATACTACAGGGTGAAGCTGGCTATCTCAAAAATGATATGCTACATATTGATTTTCGGGATATCTACCACTGGTTAGAAAGACATAATCGTTACTCAAACTGGGAAGCTAGAGTTTATTACAATTTACTAAGAGGTAGCGACCAGAAAGACAGTATCGGGGCTAATCTTTTTGGAAATGTAGTACAACGCAAAAGATTTCTCAAAAGAATTTGGGTGAGATTACCTTTTAAACCCTTATTGAGATTCATTTTATGTTATGTTGTCAGACTGGGGTTTTTAGATGGCAAACCAGGTTACGTCTATGCTCGATTACTGAGTCAGTATGAATACCAGATAGAAGTAAAATTATACGAACTAAGTAAATTTGGAGGTCAGCTAAATGTTGCTACCAAGCCAGTTAATTCAAGTCAGGCGCAAGTTTCTCAATGAGTTCATCAGATAGCAATCAAGTAAGCCAGTCTTGGATTGATTTGAGAAAATACGATCAATCATGGTTTGTTAGAGGCAGGTCAGGAGTATATATTTTATTCTGGTGGTTAGTTCAATCTATTGCTTTCCCCTTGACTCTACACAATGCTGATGACCTGCGGTGCCTGCTCTTACGTCTTTTTGGTTCTACCATAGGTGAAGGGGTTAAAATACGCCCTACAGCACGTTTTACCTATCCCTGGAAGGTCACCATAGGTAACTATAGCTGGATAGGTGATGATGTTGTTTTCTACAGTCTAGATGAAATATCTATTGGATCTCACAGCGTCATCTCACAGAAAAGCTATCTTTGCACAGGAAGTCATGATCCATCCGACCCAACTTTTAATCTAATTACAGCCCCTATCGTAATAGAAGAGGGAGTCTGGGTAGCTGCAGACTGTTTTATTGCACCAGGTGTCAGAATAGGCTCTAATACGGTTATAGGAGCCAGAAGTAGTGTTTTTAACTCTATTTCAGAAGGACAAGTAGCTTGGGGATCGCCTTGTCTTGCTCGTTATCCCAAAAAAATGCAATGATTATCTTAAAGCAGCCGCTAGACTGGCAATGATTAAAAATTGTGTTCATGGATACCTTAGATAATATTCAAAACGAAAAACTAGAACAATTTGTCCAAGAAAATAAAGAGGCACTTGCTGCTTTAAGTTGGGGATTAAAAGAAGAATGGGGAGAGACTAAGGATTCATTAGGTATAGATTTATTACCTAGACCCCATTTTATCCGATGTTCTAGAGAAGCTTTAGAAAAACTAAATCAAAGAGTTGAATCTAAAATACAGGAAGTTTTAGGCATTTTAGATGGCTACCAACCTAGTCAAGAAGTGGCCATAGTTGCGATAGGAAAGGGTAAAATTAAGCTGATTCATTATAGGGTAGAATGCCCTCCTGCAGTCTCTTTACAACAGCTTCAAGGTGACTTAGATAGTCTTATTCAACGCTTAGAAAAAAGAATGAATGAGTTAATAACTCAATATATTTAATTGTCTTTTAACTTTATACAAAATATATTCTTTAATTTTCTCAAATATACTTGACAAGTGTAACCCTCTTCTATATGATTATGGTGCAATTATTATTTTTACTTGAAAATGACTTCTTGTCTGTTAATTGAAGTTGAGACTATTTTAGAAAAGTCTGTCGAATCCGTAATTAATTATGAAAAAGTTGTCTTTGAACAATTATTAGAGAAATCTAGCCCAAAAATAGTACTATTTGGCTGTGGGAACCTCGGTAAAAAGTGTCTAGAAGGTTTAAGGACAGTTGGAACCCACATTCAGCAGTTATTTTGAGGATTGTAGCATTTAACAAAATCCTTACTCAGCAATGCTTTTTGGAGATTAACGATATACAACAATAGTTATGTATTAAACAAGAAAAAGTCAAAATCTAACTGATTTTTCATCAAATTTCTTAAAAGTGAAGTGGTCCCGAAAAACTGGACAGGGGGTTAAGCTCTAAATGACAAAAACATGATACAAGGTGGTTTATGAGTAACGAGGAAACAATACATTTAGCAGTTCAAAAATTCACTCGAAGCGATAATCTACCCTACGGGAACTACGTAATTCCGCGCTATAGGTGCTCCTACTGCAAGCATAATTACGGATCGAGGAGAAAAACGATACTGATAGACAGGTCAAAAAAATCCCTAAATATTTCTTCTATACTTTAGCCTATCTTGATCTCTCCTGAAGAGTTAACCTTTATTAAACTACGCCCATATAAGTATTTTTTTGTTGCCTCTTCCCTATTTCGACAACTAATCCGAATGGGTGACAGCTTACCCAATGATGTAGCAACTTTAAACTGTTATCTGGTAATCTTAGTTCAAATAGATTTTAGTATTATAGTAAATAAGACGTATTAAACAGACTAACTACTTAAGACCGAAAATAGATTAATTGGTTGCACTCGACCCAACCAAAATAGGCGGAATCCGTAGACCGTGTGTGGGATGTTATCTAGAAGGCTTTGAGTCCCCTGATGTGGCACTGCCATCCAGCACTGAACCGACACATCCTGGTGCTGCATATCCCTCGAAGATTGCATTTGCCCGGCATCCCCATGCAGGAAACATGAATGCCGAAAAATTAGCCATTGATATAAATAACCGAGTGAAAAAGACCTACGCAACGAGATTAAAGAAGAGCAAACTAACAACTAGGGATGTCGATACGGAGTCAGATTCCGAATACGAATCCGATAACTGAAGCACAAACGCAGTGCGATCGCCGCTTTTGTAGGGTACGTCATTCGACAGCGTAACGCACGGTTCCAACCCTTATCGAAATGAGATCGCTCCCACTCTCAAAACCTCATCAACCCCAGTTCTCACCCATTGCCACCAGCGTTTCAAATAAGTGCGATCGCGCAAATTGAGTGATGATAGAATAGGGGCAGATGATATACAAATTTATTACTTGTGGTGATGCTGACAAGCGAGAAACTCGCGTGTGAGTCAAATAAACTCTAGACATGAGTAAAAAATGTAACGAAACCACAATACAGCCATGACTCAAGCTCTAACCAAATTAGTAACCTTTGAAGAATTTACTCAATGGCGACCGACCGGGGGACGTTACGAATTACACGATGGAGTAATTGTTGAAATGCCCCAACCAACAGGTGACCATGAAGATGTTGTAGGCTTTATAGCAGGAAAAATCAGCTTTGAATATATTCGATTAAACTTACCCTACTTCATTCCAAAAACAGCACTTGTAAAAACTGAGACCAGGGAATCAGGTTACTCACCAGATGTATTATTACTCAATCGGACAAATCTTATGAATGAGCCATTGTGGAAGAAAAAATCCACAGTAATTTATGGTGCTTCAATTCCATTAGTTGTAGAAGTCGTTTCTACTAATTGGGATGATGATTACTACATGAAATTTGGCAAATACGAATCCCTTAAAATTCCTGAATATTGGATTGTTGATTACCTGGGAATTGGAGCTAAAAAATTTACTGGCAACCCTAAACAACCAACCGTTTCAATTTGCCAGTTGATTGATGATGAATATCAAATTACACCTTTCCGAGGAGACGATCGCATTATTTCTCTGGCTTTCCCTGAATTAGATTTAACTGCCAAACAAATTTTTATTGGACAATATGAGTGAAGCCGCAACTGTAGGGTGCGTTAGAGACATCGTAATGCACCAACCCAACCCCAAACGAAGCAAATACCCACACTCAAAACCCAAACAACCACAATTCTCACATAGTCTCATTGCGTGGGCAGTTAATTTATCTCCAGAAATGCTACACGACTCACTAGGCGATCATTGCCTAGAAATGAAGCCAATGCGATCTCAAAGAAATCCGTCTTTAGCGATGAGCGTATCTTGTAGATTAGGTTGATAAGTACCAATAAAATAGTTAAAGACGCAAACAGGGTAGAGATCTTTCCAAGACGGGACTTCAATACTAACGATCAAAGGTTATTATATTGTTTTATTAAGTGTTTTGACCAAATATTTTGTAGGTCGTGCAACAAATAAATGTGGGATAATGATAAAGTAGTGTCATAATAATACGGATTAACTAAAAAGGCAATGTCCTTTATGTGGTAACGAGAAAGCCCATAAACACGGAAAAACCACTAAAGGATGGCAACGTTATTTATGCCCTCAATGATCCAGATCCTCCTCAATTAGTAGGCATAGAAGAACCTGAAAATCATCTACATCCTAGTTTATTAGTAACTGCCGAGGTAGGGCAGGGCAAACGCGGAGAAGATGATGATAAAATAGTGTTGATGACTAAAGAAGAACAAGCCCAACGAATTATCGCCTTAGAGAAAGAAAACCAAGAACTGCGTCAAACAATAGCCGAGTTGGAAAGGCGTTTGGGTCTTAATAGTCAAAACAGTTCCCAACCACCATCTGCTGATGGCTTGAAGAAACCCCCTCGCACCCAAAGCTTGAGAACCAAAAGCGGAAACAAAAGCGGTGGGCAAAAGGTCATCCAGGCAACACCTTAGAAATGGTATTGAACCCAGACAAGCTCGTGAAATATGCTCCACCATATTGTTGTGGAGAATGTGGCTGTGATATCAGCAAGGAACAAGTGAGAGGAGTGATCAACAGACAAGTATTTGACATCCGAGAGCCTTGACAGAAATCGAGCAAGAATCATGGGCCAAGTCCATGACCCAACTATTGTTATTACCCACTTTCCGTAAGGATCAAGATAATACATTTCAAACAGCGTTGTAATAGTATATTAACCAATATAAATTATTAAATTTCTTAAGTATTTATACCAAGGAAAAGTATAGTCTAAAAA
>CASBQB010000158.1 GCA_949127655.1 Chroococcales cyanobacterium PMM_0086
AAACCACCCGGAAACCTGAATAGTGATGGACAGAACCTACTTATCTATGGAAAGCATTTTGGCAACGTCTTTATAGGAGTACAGCCTACTTTCGGCTATGAAGGAGACCCCATGTTACTGCTGTTCTCCCGTTCAGCTAGTCCACATCATGGCTTTGCCGCTTACTATACCTACCTGAACCAGATCTGGAAAGCTGATGCGGTTCTCCACTTTGGAACACATGGTTCACTAGAATTCATGCCAGGTAAACAGATGGGAATGTCAGGAGCCTGTTATCCTGATAATCTGATCGGCATGATTCCCAACCTCTACTACTACGCAGCTAATAACCCTTCTGAAGCCACTATAGCTAAACGTCGGGGCTATGCTGAGATTATTTCCTATTTGACACCCCCTGCTGAAAATGCAGGACTCTACAAAGGACTACAAGAACTCAATGAATTGATTGCTTCTTATCAAACCCTCAAAGATAGCGGACGCGGGATATCTATTGTCAATACAATCATAGAGAAAAGCCGTCAAGTTAATCTAGATCAAGATGTAGTCTTACCCCAAGGAGATGCAGCAGAATTACCACCTGAAGCAAGAGATAATCTAGTCGGTTCAGTCTATCGTAGGTTGATGGAGATTGAATCACGTCTATTACCCTGTGGTCTTCATGTAATAGGAAAACCACCTAGTGCAGAAGAAGCTATTGCCACCTTAGTTAATATTGCCTCTTTAGATCGAGAAGAAGAAGGACTAGTCGCCCTACCTCGCATCATTGCTAACAGTATTGAACGAGATATAGATGAGATTTACCAAAACAACAACAAAGGTATTCTCACTGATGTTGACCTACAACAACAAATTACCCTAGCAACCCGCGCTGCAGTCGCTTCCCTAGTCCATTCTCAATCAGATAAAGAAGGTCGTGTCTCTCTACTAAGTAAACTGAATCTCTTTAACAAGGGGAAAAAAGAGCCTATTT
Organism: Chroococcales cyanobacterium PMM_0086; assembly: GCA_949127655.1. Lineage (GTDB taxonomy): Bacteria > Cyanobacteriota > Cyanobacteriia > Cyanobacteriales > Microcystaceae > CAISPN01. The sequence goes on from CASBQB010000158.1 coordinate 971, forward strand.
GGGTAGAAACTCTACATGATCTAGGCTACCCCAAAGTAGATACAGAGCAACTAAAGCCTCTCTTTGAATACCTAGAATTCTGTTTAGAACAGATTTGTGCAGATCAAGAATTAGGATCACTTTTAATGGCCCTAGATGGAGAATATATCCTACCAGGTCCAGGAGGAGATCCGATCCGTAACCCGGATGTTCTCCCAACAGGTAAAAATATTCACGCCTTAGATCCCCAGTCTATCCCCACAGCAGCAGCCGTCAAATCAGCTAAAATTGTCGTAGATAGACTTTTAGAACGTCAACGCCTAGATAATGGGGGTAACTACCCTGAAACTATTGCCTGTGTTCTCTGGGGAACTGATAACATCAAGACTTATGGTGAGTCATTAGCTCAAATATTGTGGATGATTGGCGTTAAACCAGTTCCTGATGCTTTAGGCAGAATCAATAAATTAGAATTACTTTCACTTGAAGAACTAGGTCGTCCCCGCATCGATGTAGTGGTTAACTGTTCCGGTGTCTTCCGAGACCTCTTCATCAACCAAATGAACCTCCTGGATCAAGGAGTCAAAATGGCTGCAGAAGCTGAAGAACCCCTAAACCTAAACTATGTCCGTAAACACGCCTTAACTCAAGCTGAAGAAATGGGTCTGAGTCTACGTCAGGCAGCAACCCGCATCTTCTCTAATGCTTCTGGTTCCTACTCCTCTAACATCAATCTAGCTGTAGAGAATAGTACATGGGAAAATGAAGCCCAACTTCAGGAGATGTATGTTAAACGCAAGTCCTTTGCTTTTAACTCAGATAATCCCGGTGTGATGAATGAGAACCGAGGACTCTTTGAAGCAGCCCTAAAAACAGCAGATGCAACCTTCCAAAATTTAGACTCCTCGGAAATCAGTCTGACTGATGTAACTCATTACTTCGACTCAGACCCCACTAAATTAGTCGCTGGTCTGCGAGAAGATGGTAAGAAGCCCCTCTCTTATATTGCCGATACAACCACTGCTAATGCCCAAGTTAGAAGCCTATCAGAGACCGTTCGTCTAGATTCAAGAACCAAACTGCTTAACCCTAAATGGTATGAGGGAATGTTACGTCATGGTTATGAAGGTGTCAGAGAACTCTCTAAGCGCCTAGTTAATACAATGGGTTGGTCTGCCACTGCAGGTGCTGTTGATAACTGGGTCTATGAGGAAGCTAATACAACCTTTATAGAAGACAAAGATATGTGTAAGCGTTTGATGGACTTAAATCCTAACTCCTTCCGTAAAATTGTCGGAACTCTCTTAGAAGTCCATGGTCGGGGTTACTGGGAAACGAATCAAGAAAATCTAGACCGTCTACGTGAACTATATCAAGAAGTAGAAGATCGCATTGAAGGGGTAGAGTAGACCCCCGCTTATCGGCTCCCTCTTACTAATAGGGGGAGTACTTTACTGGTTGAGTAAGCCCTAATTTAACTTAAAAAACTATGTCTACTTCCTACAAGAATTGGCAAAAAGATTTTATTCAAACTAACGGCATTACTCTTCATTATGTGACCCAAGGTGAAGGCAAATTAATGTTAATGTTGCATGGTTTTCCTGAATTCTGGTATTCTTGGCGACATCAGATTCCTGAATTTGCTCAAGATCATCATGTTGTAGCACTTGACTTAAGGGGATTTAATGAGAGTGATAAACCCAAAACAGTAGAAGCTTATCGCCTAGAAGAACTAGTAAAAGATGTAGCTGGAGTCATTCAAGGTTTAGGTTATGAAAATTGTATTTTAGTTGGACATGATTGGGGAGGATTTATAGCTTGGCATTTTGCCTATACTTATCCTGAAATGGTCGAGAAATTAATTATTATGAATCTGCCTCATCCTGCTAAATTTAGTCAAGGTTTATCGACTCCTGCACAATTACTTAAAAGTTGGTATATTTTATTCTTTCAATTGCCCCTATTACCTGAACTAATAATCCAAAGTAATGATTATCAACTAATTGCTTCTGCTTTCCAAAACATGGCTATTGATAAAGATGCTTTTAGCAAAGAGGATTTAGAAGCTTTTAAAGATGCAGCAGCTAAAAGAGGAGCTTTAACGGCAATGATTAATTATTATCGCAATATTTTTAAAACTTTATTCGATAATTTAAAGAAAGAGTGGACAGTATTAGATATTTCTACATTAATGATCTGGGGAGAAGAAGACACTGCTTTAGGAAAAGAACTTACTTACGGAACAGATATTTATGTAAAAGATTTAACTCTTAAATATATTCCTAATTGCAGTCATTGGGTACAGCAAGAACAGCCGCAGTTAGTCAATAAGTATATACGAGATTTTTTAAGATAATATCTGCTAAAATGCTAAGTTAAATAACCATTCTTATCACCCTATGATCAAACCTTTTGGTAGTTGGAAGTCACCTATTACAGCCGATGCCATCTTAGCTGATAGTATCCTTTTAGGAGAGGTGTTACTAGATGGTAATGATCTCTATTGGATCGAAGGAAGACCCCAAGAAAAGGGACGCAATGTACTGGTTGAACAGGTGGTTACAGGAGAGAGTCAAGATATAACTCCACCTGGCTACAACACCAGAACACGTGTACATGAATATGGCGGGGGATCTGTTCTAATTGTTGAAGGAGTCGTTTACTTTTCTAACTATGCAGATCAACGTATATATAAACAAATTAAGGGAGAAAACCCTCAACCTCTCACCCCAAAACTACCTCTACGTTATGCTGATTTTATTCTAGATTCTACTAATAATCGCCTCATTGCTGTAGTAGAGGATCACAGTAACCCAACAGAAGAAGTCAAGAATTATTTAGCAGAAATCAACTTAGATACAGGTGAAGTATATCCCCTAGTCAAAGGTTATGACTTCTACTCCTCTCCTGGTATTAATCCTGATGGTACTCTTTTAGCTTGGTTAGCTTGGAATCATCCTAATATGCCTTGGGACGAAACAGAACTCTTTGTAGCCCCTCTAGAATGCCCCTCACAAGCTGTCTGCCTAGCTGGAGGTGGTTCTTCTATTTGTGAACCACGCTGGTCTCCTGATGGCAATTTATACTTTACTAGTGATAGAACTGACTGGTGGAATTTCTACTGTTATACCCCAGGAAAAGGCGTAAAACCTCTTTATTTAATGGAGGCAGAATTTGCCTATCCTCACTGGGTCTTTGGTCTCTCTAACTATGGTTTTACTTCGGATGGTTGTATTATCTGCACCTATACTCAGAATGGTCGCTGGTTCTTAGGTAGCATCGACTTAGACACAGGTTATTTTCAAACAATAGATACACCCTACACCAATATAAGCTCAGTTCAAGTCAAAGATAGGACAGTCTTTTTTATTGGCAGTTCTCCCACTTCCCCCACTGCTATTATTAAACTAGACTTAGATACATATAAGTATGAAATTGTCAAGTTATCTAGTCAAATTAAAATAGATTCAGATTATCTCTCTATCCCTGAAGCCATTTCGTTCCCCACAGAAAATGGAGAGACTGCCTATGCTTGGTTATATTTACCACAAAATAAGGACTATCAAGCACCTACAGACACATTACCTCCTCTTTTAGTCAAAAGTCATGGCGGACCGACCGCAGCAGTTTCAGTCAGCTTTAACCTACGCATACAGTATTGGACTAGTCGAGGTTTTGCCTATCTAGATGTCAATTATGGCGGTAGTACTGGCTATGGTCGTCAATACCGTCAACGTTTACAAGGTAAATGGGGTATTGTGGACGTAGATGACTGTATGAATGCTGCTCAATATCTAGTTAAACAGGGGAAAGTAGATCCAGAAAAACTAGCCATCTCAGGAGGCAGTGCAGGCGGTTATACTACTCTAGCAGCTTTAACCTTTGGTAATCTTTTTAAAGCAGGTGCGAGTCATTATGGAGTGAGTGACTTAGAAGCTTTAGCTAGAGATACTCATAAATTTGAAGCCCGTTATTTAGATGGTTTAGTTGGTAAGTATCCAGAAGAAAAGGAAAAATACTTAGAGAGATCACCAATCAATTTTACAGAAAGACTCTCTTGTCCTGTGATCTTTTTTCAAGGATTAGAAGATAAAGTAGTGCCTCCAAACCAAGCAGAAATGATGGTAGAAGCTCTTAAAAATAAGGGTTTACCTGTTGCTTATGTGGCCTTTGCCGGTGAACAACACGGTTTTAGATCTGCTGAAAATATTAAATGTGCCATAGAAGGAGAATTTTACTTTTATGGTCGTATTTTTGGTTTTACAGATTTAGAAATTAGAGAGAATATTGAGATTATGAATCTTTA
>CASBQB010000159.1 GCA_949127655.1 Chroococcales cyanobacterium PMM_0086
TCAATCTCAGGTAAACTCAGGTTACGAGCTTGATTGGGAGAAAGAAAATATTCACGCCTAATCAAATTGAATCCCTTTTCTTGGGACTGTCTTTCTAAATAACGCTTAATCCTTTTTGGTGAATTGGCATCAACGTAAATTAACTTAAAAGGGATAGTCGTATGTTCATACAGACTTTCTAAGGAACGTTCCGTATAGCTGAACCTTTCACGTTGTGTCACAATCAATGTAACTTGTGGCTTGGCTAGTACTTTTTCCATATCTTACATAGTATAGATTATATTCTTTAGCTGTTTCATATATGCAACGCCCATATTATCGTAGCATATAAACCTAAGTCTGAGAAAGTCTAAGTCTGAGAATAGTTAGAAGTTTAGTAAAACTTTCAGGTGGGGGGGCTGTTACGGTTAAGGTTTCCCCTGTTTTAGGATGTTCTAGAGTGAGTTTCCAAGCATGGAGCGCCTGTCCAGGTAAATTGACCCCTACAGAGCGTCCAGCCCCATAGAGTGTATCACCCACTAAGGGATGACCTATATGTGTGCTGTGGACACGAATTTGATGGGTTCTGCCTGTTTCTAAGCGATAGTAGATGAGGCTATATGGTCCAAGACGTTCTTTGATTTCCCAATGAGTACGAGATTCTCTACCACCTTCATTCACGGGAACTATCGCCATTTTTTTGCGGTCTACAGGGTGGCGACTAATTGGTAAATCTATCGTACCTGTGGGGGTGCGAGGTACACCATAAATAATGCCTAAATAGTCTCTTCTGGCGGTTTTTTCTTTAAGCTGTCTTTGAAGGTGTTGATGTGCTAAATCGGTTTTAGCCACGACTATCGCCCCGGTTGTATCTCTATCTAGTCTATGGACAATACCGGGACGTTCTACCCCTCCTATCCCTGTTAGATCGTGACAATAGGCTAAAAGTCCATTAACTAGAGTACCTCCTTGATGACCTGGCGCTGGATGAACAACCATTCCTGCTGGTTTATTGAGGATAATCAAGGAGTCATCTTCATATAGGATATCAAGCGGCATCTCTTCTGCTTCTATATCCAGAGATTTGCTAGGGGGAATGGTAATTTCTAGGGTATCACCTGGATTAACCAGAGTCTTTTTAGTCGTGCAGACTTGACCGTTAATTGAAATCTGTCCTTCAATAATTAGGCTCTGAAGACGAGCACGAGAAATAGTGTTTAAAGACTGAGAAAGGGCTAGATCTAAGCGTTGTTTTTTTTCTGCAGTAAAAGTAATAAATTTTTCTGGTTCTTGATTTTTTCCCATTCCTATGATGTTAGCACAACTGAAATTATTACAAATCTTTATGAATAAAAGACCGCAGAAAAAACACAGGTAGGGAAAGCATTCTCCGCCAGCGCCAAGGTTCTTGATAGAGACGATAAAGCCATTCTAAGTTATTTTCTCTTAGTATAAGAGGTGCGCGCATTTTTTGACCTGACCAAATATCAAAACTTCCCCCCACACCTATCCAAATAGAGTTAGGACAAAGATGACGATGCTTAGAAATCCAATATTCTTGACCAGGAACCCCTAAGCCCACCAGAATTAATTTAGGTTGTTTTATACTTAGAGTATTCTGCCAATCTTCTTGTTCTTGAGCACTTAGATAACCGTGATTTGTGATCAGAGAAATACAGGGTATTGCTTGTTTCCACTTTTTAGTTGCTGCTTCTATCACCCCTGCTTTTCCACCATAAAAGGCTATTGTTCCTTTTTTAGCTACTTTTTCGATGAGTGTTTCGGCTAATTCAATTCCTGGAACTCGTTCTTGTTGATGTCCCCTTAGACGTAAGTAGATGACTACTCCTGCACCATCTGGAATGACCAATTCTGCCTGCTCAATTATTTCGGCAACTTTTGGAGTTTTCTCTCCTAGGATAACCATTTCTGAATTCAGAGTTACAATATGTGTTCCGAGGTTATTCTCCAAGCGATCTATTACCCAGGTAGGATAGTCTTCTGATAAATGAACGTGTAGACTAAAAACAGGACATTTTTTAGGCGTGACCAACATAGTGAATAGTGAATTGTTAATATATCATTCTTAGTCTGTAAATTTTTGCTCCACAAGGAGATGGTCTCAGTGGGTAATGGCGTTCACCAATTACACTAAAACCAGTATCCAAAGTCTTGAACAAAGGTTCCTTTAAAAATAGCTGTTCTAATTTTTTGCGTAAAGTTAATTAACTCGGTGACGTTGTGCAGGGAGAGAAGAATATAGCCCAACATTTCCCTAGATCTAATCAAATGATTGAGGTAGGATCTAGTCACACCTTTACAAGTATAACAGGTACAGGTAGGGTCTAAAGAAGTAAAGTCCTCTCGATATTGGGCATTTTTTAAGTGCAAGCGCTCACCTTGTACCAACGCTGCACCATGACGACCTAGACGAGTAGGAATAACGCAGTCAAACAGGTCTATCCCTGCAGCTATTGCTTTAACCATTTCCCGATAGGTTCCTACTCCCATTAAATAGCGGGGTTTTTCTAGTGGCAGTAAGGGGGTTGTAAAATCTACCACTTGATGGATCAATTCTGGGGCTTCTCCTACGCTAACTCCGCCAATAGCGTAACCAGGTAGGTCTAGGTCTACTAGGGAGTGGGCTGAATTCTTGCGTAGGTCTAAATATACTCCGCCTTGGACTATGCCGAAGAGGGCTTGTTCTTGGGGTCTCTGGTGAGCTTTTAAACAGCGTTCTAGCCAGCGATAAGTTCTTTGGCTAGCTAACTCGACTGTTTCCCAATCACTCTGACCTGGGGGGCATTGATCAAAGGCCATAATAACATCTGCTCCTAATTGATTTTGAATTTCTATGGAGCGTTCTGGCGTTAATTCAATGATCCGCCCATCTCGTGGTGATTTAAAGGTGACTCCTGCTTCTTTGATTTGGCTTATTTTGCTTAGACTAAATACTTGAAAGCCTCCTGAATCGGTTAATATAGGCCCTGACCAATCCATAAAACTATGGAGTCCTCCTGCTTGTTCAATTATCTTCTCGCCTGGTTGGAGGTGTAGATGATAGGTATTAGCTAGGATCATTTGGGCACCTGTTTCTCTTAGTTGGACTGAGGTCAGTCCTTTGACTGTTCCAATGGTTCCCACTGGCATAAAGCGAGGGGTTTCTACAATTCCATGAGGAGTTTCCCAGACTCCTGCTCTTGCTTTTGTCTCTTTACAGGTTGCTTGACTGGTAAATTTAAAAGGATTCGTCGTCGTCATCTAGAGGTAGGTCCCACTTGGAAGATAATACTCTTGTAACCATTTCTTCTAGAGTGGCTTCATCTAAGGTTGGTGCATTTTCTTGGTCTTCTAAGGGGTTGGATAAGGGGATAATGCGGAGGAGTCTTTGGTCTTGAATCAGATCAAAGCAGGGTTCTTCTTCAGTGGTTGTCCGTATCTCCAGATAGTCAAAACTCTGTAAATTGAGATACAGGGTATGATTAGCAATGAGCGTGGCTTGTTGGGGATCGATGAATACCTCCATCATCCAGCCTTCTCCCTCTGACTGAAGCTTGCCTTCTAGAGAGTGTTGATAGCGTACCCGACTCAAATCATTGAGGAGGCGGCGCATATCTTCTTTATTGATTAATGTACCCCAGTCTATAATACAAGGGGATGGTTTTTGAGTCATTTTCTTCACAAGGTAGACAATAATGAAGCGGTTTAAATTACTCAAGGAGTTATTTGCATCTTTCCTAGGAGCTATTTCCTTTTATACCATAGTACCGCTTCGGGACTCTTGGCTAATCGATTTTCGGAGAATTGCTCGTTGGTCTCCCTTAGTTGGGTTGATTTTAGGGGCAATATTAGCTTTAATGGACTATTTACTAGAACAAATCAACTGTCCGAGATTATTAGGTAGTGTTTTAATTGTAGCATTTTGGCTCTTTTTAACGGGGGGATTACATTTAGATGGGGTAATGGATACGGCTGATGGTTTGGCTGTGATGGAGCCGGAACGTCGTCTAGAGGTCATGAAAGATAGTCGGGTGGGTGCTTTTGGGGTGATCGCTTGTTTAATTGTCTTGTTGTTGAAAATAGCGGCTTTAGCTGATTTAGAAAGGGGGAGGGGTTTGGCTTTAATTGGGGCTGCAGGTTGGGGACGTTGGGGACAAGTTTTAGCTATTGCTTTATATCCTTATTTAAGGGTAGATGGCAAGGGGGCTTTTCATAAGAAGTCCTTACAAATACCTTCTGATTTAATCTTAGGTTTGAGTTGTCTATTGATAGCATTTTGTTTTGTGGGGTGGTCAGGTTTAATTTTGGTAGTAGTCGGTGGAGTGAGTTCTTATCTGGTTGGCAGGTGGTTCTTTAAGCAATTAGGTGGGCATACTGGGGATACTTATGGAGCGGTTGTCGAGTGGACGGAAGCCCTATTTTTATGTTTTTATAGCTTAATTATTCACTGGACGTAAACGAGTTACTTTGAGGGTAAAGGTTCCTGTTCCTGTTGCGCCAAAACTTTTAACTCTGACGATGTATTCGCCTGATTCTTGAATGCGTGCAAAAAGGAGAGAGTTACTATCCCCCTCTGGTCCATCGTCATTTTCGCCTACTGTAGTCCCGTCAGAGGCGATCAAGACAATTGTTGGATCAAATTCTTCAGATGTTAGGTCAATTGTGATCTGGTCGCCAGATTGCAGAAAAAGACGATAGTCTCTTTGATATCCCCCTTCCCCTGTGGGTATGTCATTAGTTGAGAGTTCCTCGGTCAAATTCTGATTGAACCGAATTGGTAAAGGATTATAAATTATTGGAGATGCTAAAGCTAATGGTATTCCCATACTTAAAACAAAAGTACCCAATAGAAGGATTTGACTAATAGCAATATTTGCCATTTTTTGGAACGGATTGGTCTTGACCAGTTTTGATAGCTCCTAAAATAGTAGTAATGACTACACATCTTTTATAAGATAAGGAATTACTATTATATAGAGTAATTTGTGCAGGGGTAAAGGCTGGTGGACTTGTACAACTCCGAGGTGTGCTTGCTAGTACTGTAGTTGGTAGACCTTGCTCGTTGAAGCAAAGCTGATAGATTGAATTGAGTTGTAAAATATCTGTTTCTGAATCAATTTGTATCTGTTTAGGTAGACTAGTCCATTGAATTGCTGTACTAGTTGCTGGATTTAGGCTAACGGAATGATAAGCATACTGCACGATGCCACTACTTACCCTAAAACTAACTTGCCAATTTTCTTTGCGGTTCATAGAACGGGCCTGTGCTTCTGAGATAGCCTGGTAAAGTTTATCAGAGGCACCTTTGAGATTTTGCAATTCAATAGTTTTAAAGAAATAAGGAACACCTATAGCTGCGATCACCCCCAATAAAACACTGGTGAACAGAATTTCCAATAAGGTGAAAGCGGTTGGTTTAGGCTTAGTGAGAGTTAATAATTTTAAATAGTTCATTATTTTTTCTCTTAATTAGATTTATCAACAATACCCCTGAGGGTAACCCTTGTTAGTAGAGGTGTTAGAACAGTGTTATTAGTTCCGGGAACGACTCTTAAACCAGGCTGTCCTGCTGCGTTACCCCTTAAATAGATCATGACATCTTGGTTTTGTCCAATCAGTTGTTGTCCGCTGGTGGTGGTTGGAATTGTAGTAATACAGGTAAAGAAACTGGTGTTTGTAGTATTGGTTGCATTGGTCGCGGGAATACGAGTATAGCCTGTGCTACAAGTGGGTAGGTTAGCATCTGCAGTACTATTTGGATCATCAACGAAATCCACCAGAACATTAGGACCGATAGTGGGAAGAGTTGGTTGTAAGTTATTAATAGATAGTACGGTCCCAGTAGCATCATAGGTAATCTGATAAGGCCAGGTTACAAAATTCTTAGTATAAGAGGGATCGACAAAGCCTGTATTTCTTGTCGTTAAAGATACATTTGAATTATATTTGGGCAACTCATAGCGCAGTATTCTAGATTGACCTCTCCAGTTAGGATCAACAGTAGTAGCTTGTAAATAGACGACCAGGCTGTACATTTTCCTTCTATTTTTTAGAGCTACACATTCTCCATTGAGATTTAAAGCTGGATCTGTTGAACCTGATGCCTCTATGATATTAGTTGCGTTGGCGGCGCAGGTAAGAGCGGTAACAGTGCTATCTGGTAAACTAACTACTTTCCAGAAGGCTATTATCGGGGTTCCCACACTAGTAAAGTCTGGTAAACCACAGAGAGGATAAGGTTTTCCGCAGGTTGCTGCTGCAGGTGCTTGGGTAAAATCATAGACATAGACTGACTCTCGAATATCATTAGAGATATATTTGATAGCCCGCTCCATTTCTTGTTGAGTCTGTGTGAGAATTCCCTCTTCCCTCTCTCTGGTGAGAATTTCCACCATAGCGGTTAGCAAGGTGGTTGTAATTATAATAGAGATAACACTGCCAATTAAGATTTCAGTTAGAGTAAAGCCTTTATTGCACTTGCTAGATTTTGGTAACCAGAATTTAGTGATGAGCTTTAGCATAGTTTTTATTTCCCCTCTAGGTTAATAGCTAGTTAGAAACAGTTGATAGGCCTGTTGAGAAGAGGAGAGGTCTCCCCGAACGAAATCTGTATAGAGAACTACTAGTGGCGCTGTTGCTTGTCCTTTTTCATCGCTCCTCAAGCCGATGGAACTTCCAACTTGCGTATTGCTGAGGGTGCCGCCTGCATTGAGATTTGCTATTGCCGTACTAGAGTAAACTCTCACTCCCATCCGAAAAGCAATTGGCTGGTTAGATTGTCCTATAACAACAGCACTAAAAGGTAATCCGGGTGTCCGAAATGTTTGAACTAAAAACTGTTGGTCTTGTAGCTTGACTATTCGTCCCTGTGTTGCTGTGCAGGCTGTTGTGCAGATGGCAGTCGGAGCAATAGTTGTAGAAAGAGTTGCTCGAAGTGTACCAGCCTGTGCAGGAGGCAGATCGGCTGTCGTGTAGAGAGTAGTAGTTCCTAGAGCATATCCTGTGGCAAATATTTCACGTACCTTGTCTATTTCCTGCTGTGCTAATTGAATTGACTGGCTGACGCGACGAGATTGAATGCGAGTCACGACTGCTGTAATGATAGGAGGTGTACTGGCTACCATGACTAGGACTAGGATTAAGGTTGCTGCGATGGTCTCGACCAGTATCGAGCCTTGGGGAATTTTTCTGGGCACTTTTAACATGGGTCGAGACCTCCTTTAACTAAGGACAAGTTGCTAATGGATCTATTTGGGAACCTGTGGTTGTCGAACAGCGTAGACGCTTGACGTATGGATCATCTATTGGCAAAGTAGTATAAAATTCACTCTTTATGTTACTCGGTGTTGAAAATCGTTTGGCAACAGCTCCTGCTGGTGCATATTGGAGTCCTACATCGTAACCCCAGCGACGGATGGGAGCACCATAGTAATTGATATTTTCATTTACACCTGTTCCCAAAGGTGATGCTGCTCCGGTAGGTTCCCAAGAATCTTGATCGAATGGACCTGTGGCTGAGGTACTGAAGTTCAATTGAATAAAAGAACCCGTGAGAAAGAGGTTTTGACTACTCCAGTCATTTAAGAAGCGGGGGAAGTTATGTAGTCCCCCATAGTCATTTCCTGCGCGGGCTGGGGTGAGGCCGCTAACCACTGTAAAGTTCATTCTTGTCCCATTAACACCATCGGCTGGGTTTTTACCATCAGTGAAACCTAGATAGGTTTTAGGCGTACTTTCTCTTCCATAGGCTTGTAAACTGTAGTTGATTCCAGCTGTTGGAGTACAACCGTTCGGAAGCGCTGGTGAAAGACTGCCGTTGCTAGTAACTTTACAATACATAAGATCGGCATCTTTGGAAATGATAATGGGTAGTAGGTTACCTGTAACTGCATTTGATATACTGTTGTCTTCTCTGACCCATTGAATATTAATCAGGTTTGCATCATTTGGACCATTGAGAGAGCAATAGGATGGGCTGCTGTTTCCTGTGCAATTAGTTCTGACAATTCCGTCTGCTATGGAGCCATCTACGAAGCTTCTTGGTATAACTGATACTGCATCTGCAATGATTTCCACTGGTCGCCAAGTATCGCCTACCCTGGCGAAATTGCCATTGAGACCTGTTCTGGCATAAAAGTTACTCCAGTCATCAGCCAAAATTGTGGTGAATTCCTCTATTCTCGTTCCGGTACTTGTACTATTGTGTAGGTTAAAAGCATTATTTGCATCAGCCATTACATAGACTGGGTTGTCTGAAATAAAGGACAATCCATTTAGCTCACTAGTACTAGGCGCGCTTGGTCGGCGAATATCAGCCCCGTTACGCAAACGAAAACCATGTGGTCTACGATCTGGATCGGCATAAAAGTCTACTGGTTTTGGACTGATGCCGGTTATTGGGTTGTTGGGTGGATCTTTTGGCGTGAAGGCATCCATCCTGCAGGTAGCTGTAACAATCTCAGTAGCACTGTCACAACTTGACCAAGCCCCTGCAGCAGGACGAGCGATACCATCTTCCCTGAGGGCATCTTCTCGAAAGGCGTAGACAATGCCTGTGTAGGGTAGCCAAGCATCTGCTGTTAGGTTAGTTGTGGTTGTTCTCAGTAAGTCTAGATCTACATCTAGTACCCTTACTCCCATCATTTCTCTTCCGTTGAAGATTCCTTTATCTAGAAAACTCAGAGCAACTGGAGTGCTAGTACTAATTGTACTAGTGTCATTAATTATATTGACTCTTCCTGCAATGGTGGTTGTAAATGGTAATTGCCAGTTATTTGTTCCCCCAGTTCTTGTTCTAGGGTTAACTACCACTTGGTTACTAGAGACAGTTGAGTTAATTAGGTCACTGATTCCAGCAGTTCCTCCTTGAACTGCCCTGTAGGCGACACTAGTAGTTGATCCATTGACTGTAGCTCCGTTAATATAGGCATCAGCTACATAGATTTCTGCATTTACTCCCGTACCAGGTTGTGTTGCTATAAAGCCTTCGTCATAAAGAGCAGTACCTGATGAGCTTGGGACGTTTGATGCCAGTGAGCCATTTTGGGTATGATCCACTACGGGGAATAGGTAAAATAGTGATGGATATTTGGGAAGGAATGCTTCACTGGGTGAGCAAAAGGCTTGGGCTAAGGCTAGGCGGTTAAAATAGGGTGAAGTTGTCGCTGTTACGGGTGTTACTCCTGTACCTGTGCCCATAACGAATAGATCAGGATCACAGAAGACCCTGAATAATTGTCCACTGGCTACTGCTGTTGTATTGCTTGGTGGTAGGACGCCATTTGATATAGTGTAACGTCCAGCAGGCAGAACTCCACTTGGCGCTCCAGAATAGGGTGTGGCGGAAGGATTATTCATCGGAATTGCCGTTGTTGGTGTTAACGTGGTGGTAACAGGCGTTGTCGCTCTGGCAAACCCTAAATTGCGATCTCTTCTGATTTGCTGATAATTTTGTATTTGCGACAAGATTTGTTTTCCGTAGACAACCAATGGATCTGTAGTACTACCTTGGAGAATAGCTAGAGCCTGTATCCACTGGTCAGAGTTGATATTTTTATAGTAGTTAGGGCTATAAGTCGCCAGTCCTGTGCAGTTAGTTGCTGTTTTACTGGTGCAGAGAATAGCGTTAGCAGGGGTACTCGTATCTAGGGCGATTTCAGGATTAGAAGTACTAACAATTCCATCCATTAAGGTAAATAAAGTACGACCTAGCGAGTTAATATTGACTACATCGCCGTTACCGCTAAGTGCTGCTGTATAGGAAGCTTTGACTCCTTCTAAGTCATAGGCTAACATTCCCATAGTACAGGATGCTGTCTGTAGGGTTATTTGATCAGCTAGACTTAGGTTAGCGTAGGCCGTCCCACTATTGAGGTTAGTTATTACCCGACGTAGGTTGGAAAAGTCACCCCACATAGTTAAGTTTGGGTAGGGATGAACTACATTGCCAACCACGGTATTAGTGCCTGAGTATTGTTGGGGGGGAAAGGCTCCATTAGGATCACCTGCAAAGTAAGCTAGATTGGTTAGAGCTTTTAGCAGCGGTTTTCCTGCAGCTAATTTTGCAGTAAAGGTAGTCGCATCTGGTGCAGGTGGATCAAATTCCCAACCATTTGTACCATTACCGGTTAAAAAGTCAGTCTGTAGGGTTGTAGTGCCAGGGAAGTTGATAAAATTCAAACTGTTCGCTATTGTTTGTTGTGTTCCTGGATGGGCAGTCAAGGCTAGACAAGCTTTGAAGAAACCACCTGTTCCCTTGGCATGATAGATGGCTGCAGACTGTACGGCTGCTAGATTATCCCTTAGGCTTTTCCTTTGTCTTTGTTCATGGGTTCTAGTTAAGTTAGCCGTTGTTGGTGGGTAGAGTGGATCGGGTGATATTGTGTCACCAGTAGTTCTCTTCCAGTCATAGGCATTACCTAATTCTAAACGCTGACCCACAATGATTCTTAATCCTTCTGCCCAGGCTCGACGTTCCCAATATCCATCTAGTCCATTTGATTCTGGAGTAGTATTGGTTAATGTGCTTAGCTGGCTAAAGTAGGGGTCAGTAGAGGCAATAGTTGTTCCTACAGTAGGCAGTACGGCCGGAGAGGCAGGTATATTGGCGCTATATCTCGATTTTGGTCCGTAGCGGTCATCTGCTCGGTAAGTATCATCCACATAGGGCGCTTTAGCTGAACTATTAAATATTCTACCGCCTGCTACTGGTAGGCTCCCTGACCAGGTTGTGTTACGGGCAGCTGTGCCATTTGCCAAAGTTGAAGATCGGGATTGGCTTAGATCTTGGGTTTGTAGTACTATTGGATCAAGGGCGATCAAATCAGGTGTTGCTACTGTAGTAGCAACAGAATCACTACCACTACTTAAGCTAAACTGACTACTTGCGCCACTTACTCCATGAATAGCCCAAGAAGTGGTTCCACTGAAATCATTATCTCTGAGTGACCCGGCCGAGACTTGAGCTAGGTAAGGAGTACCTGGTAGAACAATAGTCCCATCTAGGTTGCCAGCAACTGTTACCTCAGAGTTTTCTTTTCTATATAAGCAAGATGTAGGGGCGCTGATTAAATAGGAATTGAAGCCACTAGTAGTTGTAGCAAATAAGTTTCCTTCTGTGTGCATTGCCCCATTCCAGTTAAATTGGGGACCTGGAAAGATATGTAAGTCATTTCTGAACCAGGCACCCCATTTGTTTCCTAGGTCTGCCTGTCTATCTTGTTGCAGTTCTAAAGTTGCTACAGTGCGGTTTGCTTGGTCATTACTAGCGTTGATCACAACTCCAGTGACCTGAAATGAGCGCTTGACCGTTGCACTATTAATTGCATCCCAGCCTCCCTGGTCGTTAACCGCAGTTGCAGCAGCTATCACACCCCCACAACCCCCACTACCTGGTTGAGTCATGGTCACGGGACCGGCTCTGACTACTAAGTTTTTTGCTTTTGTGGCATCAGAGCTAGTTCTGGTAATTGTTGCATTAGTCAGAGGCTCAATAGCATTAGTTCCGGCTAGAATCGAGTAGGCTACCGTTTCTGTTTGTCCGTCATTATCTACATCTTGCTGGAAACTCCAAGCATTGTCTAAAGTGTTATCTCCGTTAATATCTAGACGTGTCTCATCACTAAAAACGTAAGGGTTGGGATTTTGAACGGGTGCTGCAGTATTGAGCAGCATTCCTTCTAATAGGCTGTCTCCTGGTAGACCGCCTGGAAAGCGTGGGTCTCTGTTAAACAGGAATTCTAGTTTAGCTTTACCCCTATCTATGGCCGGACTAGCCGAATTGACCATAGCTTGATTACTTCTGTCTGCTATTACTTGCTTAGCTCTATTAGAAGATGTAGAGAGCATTGTGCCTACGACCAGTCCAGCTATCATTAAGAGGAGTATGACTGATGGTAGAACAAAGCCTCGCTCTGCATTGGCATAGGGTCTTTTTTTTCCCCTATTCAAGGCATTACTTAAACCCATGAACGAACTTGTCCATGAATAGCGCTCTTTAGATGAAGGGTTTTCTCTAGGTTTACTTACTATACTTTTGGCACTTTTCCCTACTGCTTTGACTATTTGTCGCACTGACTGCCACATAATGGTCAAAAACCGTCCCCTTTTTCTCCTGCTGCCCATATTTTTTAACTTATCCTCATCAGATACTATGGATTTTGTTTACTTTTTTATATATATTTATATAACCCTAATGCTTCCCATTTTCCTGACTTTACCTATCATCTGTCTGTGATTGAGATCACAAACTTCCCAGTCAAGAATCTTCATCTCTTTAAGGACACTTTAAGGTTATAATAGTTAAGAGAAGTTATTGTAAAGAGAGTAGAGAATATGGATATCATTGCAATTGGTTGGGGCGCTATGTTGGCTCTTTTTTCTTGGTCTATTGCTATGGTGATCTGGGGACGTAACGGTTTCTAGAAAGTGGAGACAACCTTTCTTAACACATTAGTAATCCTCGCCTTCCTTCTCTTGGTTGTCGTTAGTGGCGGCATACTCTATCTGACCACTATAGAGTGGCGAGATCGCCGCCGACAAGAAAGGGACAAGCGTCTTAAATAGAATTAAAGTTCATTTAGGTACTCCTGCTGAGAGAATTTCATTTCCATCAGGAGTAACTAAAACATCATCTTCGATCCGAATACCAATACCTCGCCATTCTCTGGGAATATCCGGTTGTCCTTCGGCAGGCTGAATATCAGGAGAGATGTAAATTCCTGGTTCTACAGTCACAATATGACCAGGCTGAAGATTTTGCCAAGTATTTTCTCCGCACTTATATATACCTGCATCATGGACATCGAGACCTAACCAATGACCTGTTTTGTGCATATAAAAAGGTTTATAATGTTCCTTCTCGATAATCTCTTCACTACTGCCAACAAGCAAACCTAATTTTAAGAGACCGTCTACTAAGACCTCAACCGCTCGGTCATGGAATGTATTATAAGGTAATCCTGGTTTAACCTGTTCAATAGCCTGTAATTGAGCTTCTAGAACAAGATCATAGATAGCTTGCTGTTCTGGAGTAAAACTGCCACTGACTGGAAAAGTGCGGGTAATATCTCCATTGTAGTAGCCATAAGAACAGCCAGCATCAATTAAAAGCAGATCTCCATCAAGCATCTGACGATTATTTTCGATGTAATGCAAAATACAAGAATTCTGACCAGAAGCGACAATAGAAGGATAAGCAGGACCATTGCCGCCACGTAAACGGAAGATATGTTCTATTTCAGCTTGGATCTCATATTCATATTTTCCTGCTTGGGTAATATTTCTAGCTATATTATGAGCTTCAGTAGATATCTCCACGGCACGACGCATCATCTCTATTTCGGCAGTACTTTTGACCTGGCGCAGAGGCTGCATCAGATGGTTAGTATCTTCTAAAGCAATAGGGCCTGTACCTCGTTTAGAATAGGTGGAAAGTAGAGACTGCCAAAGAGTGAGAATTTGGCTATTAAAAGAGTTATCCCGTCCTAAGTGATAATATATCCGCTCAGCTTTGTTGAGATACTGGAGGATTTCTTTAGCAAAATCTGTAATAGGATACACCTGATCAGCGCCAAAGGCTTCTTTAGCTGCCTCAACCCCCCAAAGACGACCAGTCCAAGTTTCTTTAAGAGGATCTTTAGGTTGAACGAAAAGAATATATTGATGTTCGGGATGGTGAGGCGCTAAAACAGCAACTGCTTGAGATTCATTAAAACCTGTTAAATAGTAAAAATCACTATCCTGACGATAGACATATTCTACGTCATTGTGCATAGTTGCCAGAGGAGCGCTGTGAAAAATAGCTGTTCCTTGTCCTATTTTTTGCCTTAATGCTGCGCGGCGTTGACGATATTCACTCTGTTCAATGGTCATTGTTAGGATAACTGTAGAGGAGAAGATTCAACTATATTCTAATCCACTCTCAAAAAACAAATGTTATCTATGAATGTGGGTTGTTATTGGAGATCTTTTGAGTTTCAGTAAATTCTTCTAAAAGCTTCGGTGTAGGGAGACGAATTTGGAGTGCGTTAGGTACAACCTCAACTGTAATGGGGGTATGTCCTACACAGTGACCATCTGCATGAACCTCCAGAGGTATATAACTTTTAACCTGAATCATCTTAGCTTGATAGTTTTTAAGTCTTGCGTGAATAAAAGGTTGACCACGCATGGCACTAAAGAAATGCCGTAAATGATCCCATTTTGAGGGATGGTTAATATAAATTACATCTAGCTTACCATCGTTCATTTTAGCTTGGGGAGCTAGCGCGAATTCTACGCCATAGCGAGGACTATTGCAGATGTTCACCTGTAAGGTATGCGGATAGTGCTTTCGCTTTCCATCAAGCTTTAAAACTAAACGGTGAGGTTTGAAATTAAAAAATGTCTTGAGTCCGTTGACAATACTCTTGACTACAGTTAAGGAATTTTTCTTGACGGCCTCTTTAACTTCATCCCCGCAAGGGAAAAGGGATGCTTCTAGTCCAATCCCAACCACTTCCAAAAAGTAGTGCTCCTGAACCTTTCCTAAGTCGATTGGGCAGTTTTCGCCTTCTACTATCACACGTACTGCTTTAGTTAGATCAGTGGGGATATTCAAGCTAGCTGCAATATTATTGCGAGTTCCCAGAGGCAAAATACCTAGTATGGTTTGAGTATATATTAATCCTTTAGCTACAGCCTCAATAGTACCGTCTCCTCCAGCGACAATCACTAAAGTTGTACCATTTTCAGCGGCCGAAGCTGCCAGGTCTTGTCCGTCCTGATCAGGTGTAGTCAGCTTAACCTCAACTTGAATGTCTTGGTCTTCTAAGGCAGAAAGCAAGCTAGGCAACAATTGAGGGTTTTCCGTTTGTCCAGAAACAGGGTTAACAATTAGTAATGCGTTCATTGTACTTATGTCCACCGTAGGATGTGGGAAACTCTCTTGAGATACAACCAAATATTCAAGGCAAAAGTAGTCTAGATTTGCCTTAAGGGGATCTCCTTTTGATGGAAAATCCCCTTAACATTATACTATAAAACTTTTTAGCCGAGCTAATCTTACTTAACTGTACTTACTGAACAGCTTGCTGAATATTGTCAGAGACTTGATCAACAGTGGAATCGAGATTATTTTTGATATTTTTTAATCCTCTTTGAGTTCCTTGTTTAAAGTCTTGCGCTGACTGGCTAACATTATCTTTGATGTTTTCAAAAGTATCTTTTACTTTATCTGCTGAAAGATTATCTTTCACGTCGTCAATAACTTTATTGGAGTCTCTAACCCCTTGCTTTACATTCTTTTGGGCATTATCAACGAGTCCTTTAGCTTTTGCTTGTGCAGCAGAAGTATTTTGTCTTCTGTCAACATCTTGATGTTGATTCATTCCGCCTTGAGGAGGTACAGTTTTATAACTTTCTTTCATCATGTTACTGACATTCTCGTTCTGCTTATAGATAGAAGGAGTTTGAGTTTCGCCATTGGTTAGGTCAGAAACTGCTTTTGGTAAGTTGCTGCAAGCTGTGCTAAATAATAGAACCATTCCTGCTAGAAAGATAACTAAAATACGAGCTAATCGCAGACTTTTTACAAATGTAATAATGGTGTTCATCGTAATACTCCGATATGGTGATGTTTTTTTATTTAGCGTGGTTGAGACGCCGGGTAGTTTAGTTTGAGCAAATTTTGAGTCCAGGTGTTTGCTCTGCTCAAACCCTATTATGTAAGTTAGCAAAGATTTATCTTCTATTTATCCCTCTAAAGAAAGATTAGTTTAAAGGAAAGGTCTTGTGAAGAATTGAGAATTTAAAATTACCTAGACTTCCCTCAAGCGACCTAAATAATAAAACATTTATGTTACCTCTAAAGACAGATTAAGCTATTTGATTCGAGGTGTTAGCTTGAATAAAGAAAGCTTACCGGATTGAAAGTTTTATCGTTGTGAATCATTAATTGTCTACCGAAGCTGAGCGGCGACAGGTAGACAGACGGTAGGTTTCTAATAGCTCAAGAAATAACGTTGTGGAGTTTCTGTCGCTTCCTCTGCTTTATTGCCATCAAATGGAAGATTAAACTCTTCGTCAGAACGGTCATAAATGGCAAACGTTAGATGAGCTTTTTTTCATCACTGATTTTTAAACAAATTGAACCTCACTAAAAGGAGAAATTAACAAATGGTTTCTACTCTACCCGACCAAAAACGTCAAGCTATCGCTGAAAAACTAGCAGATATGCGGGCTGTGCAAAATCTGTTGATCTCCAACGAACAGCAATTTCTCCAGGAAACCAAAGATCAAGAAATCCTTCATCGCCTTGAAAAGATCCTCGAAGATGACCAAAAAAACCTAGGAATCATCGAAACTGTTATTATTCAGTATGGTCTTCAGTCCGATCCTGAAGATGAGCTAAAAGAGATGATTCAGAAAACACAGCGAGCAATGAAAGGTTCAGACTTGAATTTTTATAAAAAGGTCTTTCAACACGAATTGCTTAAACACGCACAAGTGATGTCTGGTTTAATTGTTCATAAAGCTGCTCAGGTAGTAGGTACTGATGTACAAACAGCGATTGCTCCTTTGACGGCTGTGAACTTTGAAAACCGTGCCCACGAAGAGCAACTCAGAGGTATGCTAGAAGTACTAGGAACTCGTGAACTAACCGGACAAGATCCAGAGGATGGTGTTTGGGCGCGGGTCAAAGATTCTATAGCGGCCCTTGCTGGGATAGCTGGAAGCGCAGTTACTCAAGCTTCTGACAAGTCTGATCTGAATATCCAGGATCTTATCCGCATGGATCATCAGAAAGCCAAAACTCTGATCGCTGACCTTGAAAAGTGCGAAGATCCACAGAAAATAAAAGAGTATTTTGTACAGCTAGCTGCGGATCTAACTGTGCATTCCAAGGCTGAAGAAGAAGTTGTCTACCCCGCAGTACGTTCATTCTATGGCAATGAGAATACGCAAGAACTTTACGATGAGCAGGCTGAACTCGCAGATGCTTTAGAACAAATGAAGACTCTTAGTCCTTCTTCTGCAGAGTTTAAGTCTCAGCTTGCACAAGTAAAAGAAATGCTCGGAGATCACATCCGTCAAGAGGAAAGCACCATGTTTGCTGCTATCCGTGACAATTGTTCTAGTGAGCAAAGCGAGCACCTGGCAACTGAGTTTAAAAAAGCTAAGCAACACTTACAGATTAAAGCACAAGCTGCTAATAAGTCTAAATAGTCATTAATGAGCTATATCTTAATAGCAGATATTCATCTATAGTGCAAATACAATAGTACCTAACTGTTAGATTTACGGTTAGGTACTATGTAAATTAAATAGAAAAAAAAGAGTAATAATTATCATGGATCTCTATATTCTAAACATCTTGGTTATTGGCTTATTATTACTATTTGTTACTTTAGGATCTGGTTGGATTGCCCGATTACCTCTTTCTTTTGCCCTGATCTATTTAATCATGGGTATTCTTTTAGGTCCTTATGGCTGGGGACTGATTCAATTACGACGCGATGAGATATTTAATGCAGAACTACTGGAACGACTAACAGAATTTGTCATTCTTATTTCTGTATTTGGTTGCGGCTTAAAAATTAGTCATCCTCTGCAGTTTCGGGTTTGGAATATCACAGCAAGATTAATTTTTTTCTTAATGCCGATTTCTATTTTTTCTCTAGCTTTTGTCGGTAAGTTCTTTTTAAATATGGGCTGGGGAGAGGCGATTTTATTGGGAGCAATTCTGGCTCCTACTGATCCTGTCTTAGCATCAGAAGTTCAACTAGCTGATCTCCATGATGAGGATGAGTTGCGTTTTGGTTTAACTTCTGAAGGGGGGTTAAATGATGCTCTAGCTTTCCCCTTTGTTATTTTTGGACTCTATGCTTTAAAAGATGATAACTGGAATAACTGGTTAACTAATTGGGTAATTGTTGATGTTTTTTGGGCTATTATTGCCGGTACAGTTATGGGCATTATTGTTCCTAAGTCTATAGTTTGGCTAGAGCGAAAAATTCAAAAACGTCGCACCATAGAGGAGTTAATCAGAGATTTTATTGGTCTAGGTACGATTCTAGTAACCTATTCCTTGACAGAAATTGTCAATGGTTACGGATTTCTAGCTGTGTTTGTGGCAGGTTTAATAGTACATCGTAATCACTCTAATCAAGAGCATCTTTTAACAGAATTAGCATTTGTTGAGCAAATTGAAAAACTCCTAGAAATCGGCACAATATTACTATTAGGTTCAATTTTATTATGGCCGCAAATGCTCTCACATATGACTCAATCCTTAGGGGTAATAGTTTTATTGTTTTTTGTCATACGACCTCTAGGAGTTTGGATAAGTACGATTGGAGGTAAACTTTCGGCACCACCACACCGCAAATTAAAGCAAAAAACCCGTCTGTTATTCGGCTGGTTTGGCATTAGAGCCCACATTCAGCAGGTTATTTAAGACAAAAAATAATATTGATGAGCAGAGGAACTAAGGAACCGTAAAATCAAATTTTGTCTATCTGTGAGTTTAATCGAAGATTTAAGACCA
>CASBQB010000160.1 GCA_949127655.1 Chroococcales cyanobacterium PMM_0086
TCGCTGGCAAAAACTAGTCTCTACAGTAGAAGACCCTTCCTATGTTTGTGAATTAAAAATAGATGGTTCTGCTTTAGCTTTAACTTATGATAACGGTATCTTAGTAAGAGGAGCGACTAGAGGAGATGGAACAACGGGCGAAGAAATCACTCAAAATGTACGCACCATTCGCTCTATTCCTTTAAAACTGAATTGGCAAAACCCCCCTTCTAGAGTAGAAGTCAGAGGGGAAGCCTTTTTACTCTTAGATGAATTTAAACGTCTTAATCTAGAAAGAGAGGAAAAAGGAGAAGCGCTTCTTGCTAACCCTCGAAATGCAGCAGCAGGAACCCTCAGACAACTAGATTCCAGCATGGTTTCCGAAAGGCGTTTAAGCTTTTTTGCCTATACCTTACATACTCCCGAAAAACTGAAGACACAATGGGACTCCCTAAAACTACTAGAAGAAATAGGCTTTTTAGTTAATCCACATCGTCATTTAGCCACCTCACTAGAAGAGGTTAACCTCTATTATCAACGCTGGGAAAGCCAACGTAAGAGCTTAACCTATCTAACCGATGGAGTAGTAGTTAAACTGAATAATCATGCCCTACAAGACCAGCTAGGCTTCACTGTGAAGTTTCCCCGTTGGGCTATTGCTCTAAAATATCCAGCAGAAGAAGCCCCGACAATTGTTAAAGCGATTACTGTGAATGTCGGGAGAACAGGTGCAGTAACGCCAATGGCTGTCATGGAACCAGTACAACTTGCTGGAACAACTGTTCAAAAAGCCACTCTACACAATCAAGATAGGATCAAAGAATTAGATATCAGGGTTGGAGATACGGTGATCATTCGTAAAGCAGGAGAAATCATTCCAGAAGTAGTCAGGGTTTTAACAGACTTAAGACCAGCAGAGTCTAAACCTTATCAAATGCCAAATGACTGTCCAGAATGTGGTTCTCTTTTAGTGCGTCCTGCTGATGAAGCAGTTGTCCGCTGTGTAAATAGTTCTTGTCCGGCTATTCTTAAAGGCAGTCTAATTCATTGGTCTTCCCGTGATGCTTTAGATATTGGCGGACTAGGTGAAAAGATCGTTGAATTGTTAATAAAACATAATTTAGTACAATCCATAGCAGATCTTTATCATTTAAAAATTGAGCAAATTGCCTCTCTAGAAAGAATGGGTACAAAATCAGCCACAAACCTGATTACAGCCATAGAAAGCTCAAAAAAACAGCCCTGGTACCGTGTTCTGTATGGACTAGGAATACGCTATGTTGGGAGTGTCAACGCTAAACTCTTAGTAGAGTCCTTCCCAACAAGTCAATTACTAGCTCAAGCTAAAGCAGAACAACTAGAACAAATACATGGTATTGGATCTCAAATTGCTCATTCAGTAGCGCAATGGTTCAGGGTGCCCGCAAATATAGACTTATTGGATCGTTTAGCTAAGGTTGGACTAACTTTAGCAAAGGAAATTACAGTCAATGTTCCTTCTATAGGTGCTTTGAGGGGGAAAACCTTGGTGATAACAGGAACATTACCAACACTGACAAGGGAAAAGGCAAAAGCTTTAATAGAAGAGAATGGAGGGAAGGTAACAGACTCTCTCAGTGCTAAAACAGATTATTTAGTCGTAGGAGAGAAAGCGGGATCTAAACTAGAGAAAGCAGAGAAGCTCAAGATTACTCTCCTGAGTGAAGCTGAACTTCTGAATATTTGTTCTACTTAACGAAGGTTTAATTACTATGAATGCTGAAGATTACTTGACCCTGATTCATCCTACCCTAGCTGTTACCGTGATTTTTCCCATGTTAGGAATGGTACTCTATTATGCTTGGCAAACCCGCCAACGTCGTCTACAGAATAAAAAGACAGATAAGACTAAAAGTAATATACCTGTAAGTGTTGGGAAAGAACACGTCCTCGGTGGTAAATGGTTATCAAGTGGAGTAGTCGGGATTACTTTACTAGGAGTAGCTCAACCTATAGGTAGACATATTATAGAAAAAGAAGTTTTTTCTAAAAATCCTTTTCAAGTTATCTTTATTATCTTAATGTTTGGCTTGACCATCGCCTCTTTAGTCTTTTTACACCGTTCTAGAGAAAAATTGTGGCGTGCTATATTTGCAACTTTAACGGGTATGGGTGTAGTTATTTTGGGTTTACAAGATGGTGTCTATCGACTTTTAAATCAATGGTATGTGTCACATTATGTAATTGGAACGACTGTTGCTCTTTTGATGATCTTCTCTCTGGCTATTATCCCAGAAATATATCGCGATCCCAATGCTAAAACTTGGCGCACTGTTCATATCAGTTTAAATAGTTTTGCTCTTTTATTGTTCATTGGGCAGGGATGGACAGGTACTAGAGATTTACTAGAAATACCCTTGAGTTGGCAAAAACCCACTATTTATGGCTGTGATTTCAAAAACAATACCTGTCCACCTTTTGCCCCCCAACCACCAGCGCCAAAGCTTTAAAATAGCAATGTAGATGATACCTCCTTTTTTACCTTCCCTTTGGTTGCAAAATGGTCTTTTGATGACCTATTATGCTGCTTGGAAAATGAGCAGGTTACAACTAGAAGAGTTAACCTATCAGGAACATATCTTTATAGGTGCTCAAGGTGTCCCTCTCTTTGTTAAGATAGCCATCCCAGCCAAGGCCAAGGGTACTATTATTGGCACTTATGGCATCACAGGCAATCTAGAAAATCAGGGAATGCTAAAAATTTTAGCCTCTAAAGCTTTTCACCAGGGTTACGCTGTGGTTCTTTTTGATTGGCGTGCTCATGGAAGAACTGCGGAACTATCAAATGCTTTAACCTCTGATGGACTCTATGAAGGGGAAGACTTTGTTTTAATTGCCAAATCTGCTCAAATTGAGGGTTGTCCCCCACCGTTCTGGTTAACAGGCTATTCTTTAGGTGGACAGCTAGCTTTATGGGGTTTAAAAGCTGCTCAAGAAGACTTGGATAATGACATTGTCGGTGGAGCGGTAATCTGTCCCAGTTTAGATTCTGACCGCTCCTTAAATTACTTGGGTAGTAGTTTAGGAGGCAGATTAATTGAACATTTAATCACCCAAGAACTAAAGAGACTAGCTAGACGCATTGAACAACTACATCCCCAAACCATACCACCAGAAGCACTAGAAAGGGTAGAAAGTATCAGGAGTTTTGATCAAGAACTAGTTGTGAGAAAATTGGGTTTTGCTACCGCTAAAGAGTATTATGCAGCAACGAATACCCTCAAGATACTACCAAAGCTGACTCTTCCCACTTTAATTATCTATGCAGCAGATGACCCACTTTTCGATCCAGCTATTATTCCCGACTTAACAGAAGTAGCAGAAAACAACCCTTATCTTGAACTTCTTCTCACTGCTCAAGGTGGTCATGTTGGTTATATTAACAGTGATTATGGTAGTAAAATGAGCAAAGATGCTGATTACTGGTGGGCTTGGAACCGTCTCTTAGAATGGATTGTTAAAAAATCTTAATGAAAATGCTCATCAATAAGGTTTAATCTAGCAACTTAGGAGAATTCTTCGGCCTTTTTTGAGATTAAGGCATTAAACAGCCTAGTCTGGACTTTTTAAAGAAATGGGAAATAACATGAGTATCGATTTAGAAAACAATACCACCAGTGTCAATTTAGCAACTTTACTACGCGAGGGAACAAAAAAGTCTCATTCTATGGCGGAGAATGTCGGCTTTGTCAAGTGTTTTTTAAAAGGAGTTGTCGAGAAAACCTCTTATCGTAAACTAGTCTGTAATCTTTACTTCGTCTATTCGGCTATGGAAGAAGAGATGGAAAGACTAAAAGACCATCCACTAATTTCTAAAATCTATTTCCCTGAATTAAACCGCAAAGAGAGTTTAGAGAGTGATTTACAGTTTTATTATGGTTCCAATTGGCGCAATGAAGTAGCCCCTTCAGAATCTGCTAAAGCTTATGTCCAAAGAATTAGAGAAGTAGCACAGTCTGCACCTGAACTTTTAGTCGCTCATTGCTATACTCGCTATTTAGGTGACCTCTCTGGAGGACAAATTCTCAAAAAGATTGCCCAACAAGCAATGAACCTGAATGAAGGTGGCACAGCCTTCTACGAGTTTGCGGGAATCCCAGACGAAAAGGCTTTTAAAGCTACTTACCGTCAAGCTATGAATGATTTACCTATTGATCAGACAACTGCAGAACGGATTGTCGATGAAGCTAATGCTGCTTTCAAAATGAACATGAATCTTTTCAAAGAGTTAGAAGGCAATTTAATTAAAGCCATCGGACAAATGCTCTTTAATGGTCTAACTCGTCGTCGCACTCCTGGTAGTACTGAATTGGCAACGGCTGAATAACCCCTCATACCGCAATAAAAACCCCCATCCAACAAAAGTAGAAGGGGGTTTTTATTATTTTGAATGCTAAACATTTGCCTTATAGGTAGGAAGTTTCTGGAGTTATCCAATCTAGAGTAAGTTGTTTTTTATCCTACTGCTTCGGGGTGAAATTTGTATTTTCTAATTTTTCATCTCAATCAATTCGATCTTATAACCATTAGGATCTTCAACAAAAGCAATCACTGTAGAACCATGCTTCATCGGTCCTGGTTCTCTAGAAACCTTCCCACCTTTAGCTTTAATCTCGGCACAAGTTGTATATATATCCTCTACTCCTAGGGCAATATGTCCGTAACCTGTACCTATTTCATATTTATCTACACCCCAGTTATAGGTTAACTCAATGACTGCTTGCTCTGATTCAGCTGCATAACCGACAAAAGCTAAGGTAAACTCTCCACTTGGGTATTCTTTTTGTCTGATTAACTTCATCCCCAAAGTATCACAATAAAACTGGAGAGACTCTTCTAAATTTCCTACTCTTAACATGGTGTGTAATAAGCGCATTTTGACTCCTTCTTTAAGCAACTGATGCTGATCTAGTGTTATTTGATTCTAGGGGGGCACTGAGAGCTTCTTCTAAGTCTGCACAACCTAATTTTAGCTCTAAAATCTTCATTACTTCCCTTCCAAAATCATTGGGATTGTTTCGCCAAGCTTCTAGACAAACTTCACCAAAGAAAGACCCAAGCGGTTCAGGGTTCCAGAGTAATTTTTTGGCCATCCAAGGCATAAAACTCATTGGATCATAACCAGGTTTGAGAATACCATGCTCAAAAGCATACTGTTCTAAGTGGGTATGCGGTTGTAACCCAATAAAGAAGATAGCAGGCTCTATTTTATCTACTCCAAAAATACGCTCTAATTCTCGATGATAGGCAATAGTCTGACGAATAGTTTCTTTGGTTTCGTCAATGACATTGAAGGAGTAGTTTACTGAGACTAGATCATTAAATCCAGCAGCTTTGAGATCTCGGCAATTTTCTAAGACCACACGTAGATTATAGCCCATTCTCATCTTACGTACTAGCTCTTGTGAACCACTAGTGATGCCTATTTCAAAGTAATTCATCCCTGTTTTGACCATCAGATCACATAGTTCGGTTGTCAAGTTATCAGCCCGAATATAGGCGGCCCAATGTATATCCTCCATTCCCGAATCAATAATCTTTTGCAGTAGTTCTATCGCATCATTGATATAGCGACGGGCTGGGATAAATTGAGCATCAGTAAACCAAAAATTGCGAATACCCCGCGCGTAGAGTTGTCGCATTTCTTTGACTACTTCATCTGCTGGGTTAATTCTGACTTGTTTTCCTTCTACGACTGTATAGACGCAATAGCAGCAGTTATGGGGACAACCTCTTTTAGTCTGTACGCCTAAATAAAAGTCATTTTCTTGTAAATAAAAGTCAAAAGCTGGCCAAATAGTCTCTATATAGTTATAGTCACAACTGCTTTTTTCTAAGGGAGTCGGCCATTCATGGATTAAACGCGGACGGGGGTTTTCTTCTCCCACTACATAACAA
>CASBQB010000161.1 GCA_949127655.1 Chroococcales cyanobacterium PMM_0086
GTAAGAGTGTTAGGATATCGAACATGGGCTGGTTGTGGTTTTTGAGTTTTTGTTTGGGAAGACTATAACTCTACTACATCAGCCCTCTTTTCATACTCTTTTTTTGGCTAAGGTATTGTCAATACAATCTAGTTGAAGGGTATATTCCCATTGAAAAAGTTAGCCAATTAGAATCTTTAGCTCCTCAAGGATTGCTAGGTGTTATACCTATTTATAAGCCTATCAGTAGTGTAGGTTCAGTTACCAACCAGGCAGATTTTGTCCACGAAACCTATCGAGTAAGGACTAATCTACCTACAGGATACAACGGTTCTGGAATCAAAATTGGGGTTCTTAGTGACAGCTATAACAGTCTAGGTGGGGCTAGTGCAGGTATTGCTTCAGGTGATTTACCCTCTGGAATTACAGTACTGGAAGATCTAGCTAGTGGTCAAGGCTCTGATGAAGGTCGAGCTATGTTGGAATTGATTTACGACTTAGCGCCAGGGGCTTCTCTTTCTTTTGCCACAGCCTTCATTAGTGAAACTAGCTTTGCTAATAACATCATAGCATTGGCTAATAACGGAGCCAAGATTATCGTTGATGATGTATTTTACTTCGCTGAACCCTATTTCCAAGATGGTATAGTTGCTCAGGCGGTAAATTCTGTAGTTACTAACCAAGGTGTTGCTTATTTTTCCTCGGCGGGTAATAGTGCCAATGTTGCTTATGAATCCACTTTTCGACCTGATTCATCGCTAGGTGTGACATTCCATGATTTTGACCCAGGTCCTGGCTTTGATCATTTGATGAACGTCACTATTGGCAGTGGAGAGAATGTTACATTAGCCCTTCAGTGGGATGATCCTTTCTATACAACTAATGGTGTAGATACAGATATAGACATTTTTCTGTTTGATTCTACTGGAACTGTAGTAGCTAGTTCTACTAATGATAATATCGCTAATCAATCGCCATTCGAGATTTTAGATTTTATCAACCAGACGAGTCAAACTAATTTTAGTTTAGCCATTTTATTAACCCAGGGAGCAGCACCAGGAAGAATTAAGTTTATTCCCTATGGAATAGGTAGTAACCCAGCTGATTTTTATCAAGAATATGCTACTAACAGTCCGACAATTTTTGGTCATGCTGCTGCTGCCAATGCCAGTGCGGTAGCTGCTGCCCCTTACTATCGTCAGAACACTCCAGAAAGCTTTACTTCGCTTGGACCTACCACTATTCTATTCAATGCTAACGGCACCCGTAAAGCTACCCCAGAAATCCGT
Organism: Chroococcales cyanobacterium PMM_0086; assembly: GCA_949127655.1. Taxonomy (GTDB): domain Bacteria; phylum Cyanobacteriota; class Cyanobacteriia; order Cyanobacteriales; family Microcystaceae; genus CAISPN01. The sequence goes on from CASBQB010000161.1 coordinate 1,269, forward strand.
CAAACACCCAGAATAACAGCCGTTGATGGTACAGATACAACCTTTTTCGGTAGTGATTCAGATGGCAACGGAAAGCCTAATTTCTTTGGAACCTCTGCTGCTGCGCCTCATGCGGCTGCTGTAGGGGCTTTGGTCAAACAAGCTAACCCTAGTTTTACTCCTGCACAAATTTACCAAAGACTAGAATCAACCGCTACCGATATTGGTGCGCCTGGCTATGATAATTTGACTGGGTTTGGGCTGATTAATGCTTATGATGCAATTTTTGGACCGCCTGTCCCTGCTACACTCAATTACACAGAAAACTTTGAAGGTGGTAATTTATCGAAAGCTTGGGAAACCCGAACCGATTTAGCAAGTGCTGCTGGAAGAATTGCCGTAGTAGGAGATGGTACTCCAATTGGGACACGCCATCTGGTTCTGGATACTTTAACAAGTGTGAGTGCACCTTCCCTCAATGAAGCTATTCTGCATATTAATGCTACTGGCTCGAATAATGTAGTCTTGAGCTTTTCCCAAAAAGAGTTTAACGATGAAGACAATGTAATGCCTACCACCTTCACAGGATCTAACAACTCCGATGGTGTAGCACTCAGTGTGAATGGTACTAATTGGTATCGCTTAGTTAGCTTGACAGGTACTGACTCAACCAACACTTACCAAGCTAAGACGTATAATCTGAGTACTTTTGCAGCCAGTAATGGTTTAACTCTTGGTTCAGATGTGAGAATTAAGTTTCAACAGTATGCTAGTTCTCCAATTCCTACTGATGGCCTTGCTTTTGACAATATCTCTGTAACTGGTGGAATTACAGCAACTTTACCCACCACCCTTTCTATCAACGATGTAACCCTTACAGAAGGGAATAGCGGGACTAAAAACGCCACCTTTACAGTCACCTTATCGGCTGCAGCAACATCTAATGTCACAGTCAACTACGCTACAGCTAATGGAACAGCTACAGCAGGCAGTGACTACACCACAAAATCAGGTCTAGTTACCTTTACCCCTGGTCAACTTACTCAGACTATAACTATACCTGTTATTGGCAATACCATATCTGAAGCAGATGAAACCTTCTTCGTAAATCTGACAACTCCCACCAATGCGACAATTTCTGATGGTCAAGGCATTGGTACTATTACTAATGATGATTTACCTAGCCTCATCATTAACAATGTATCCTCTAAAGAAAACAATAGTGGGATAAGTAATGTGAGCTTTACTGTTTTCATGTCTGGTATTAGTACAAAAACGGTCACCGTCAACTATACTACAGCAGATGGAACAGCAACAGCAGGCAGTGATTACACTACAACGTCAGGTTTAATTAGCTTTACTCCTGGTCAATTTACTCAAACTATAAATGTACCTATTATTGGAGATACAACAGTTGAACCAAATGAAACCTTCTTCGTAAATCTCACAACCCCTACTAATGCGACTATTTCTGATAGTCAAGGACAAGCTACTATTACCAATGATGATGTAGCAGCCTTACCCAC
>CASBQB010000162.1 GCA_949127655.1 Chroococcales cyanobacterium PMM_0086
ACTTGGTAAAGAATCTGAAATTATTAAATCACTCCTCGTAAAGATATGGATCGTATAGGGGTTTTGTTACTCAATTTGGGAGGTCCTGACAAAATAGAGGACGTTCGCCCGTTTTTATACAATTTGTTTTCTGACCCTGAAATCATTCGGTTACCTTTTCCTATCTTACAAAAGCCACTAGCTTGGTTAATTGCCACTTTGCGAAGTAAGAAATCAGAGGAAAACTATCAACTTATTGGAGGAGGCTCTCCTCTAAGAAGAATCACCGAAGAACAAGGGCAATCATTGCAGTCAGCCTTAGAACGCAATGGACAACCAGCTAAAATATACATAGGTATGCGCTATTGGCACCCCTTTACAGAAGAAGCAATTGCCCAAATTAAAGCAGATAAAATAAACCAACTAGTTATCTTACCACTCTATCCCCAGTTCTCAATAAGTACAAGTGGCTCAAGCTTCCGCATACTAGAGGAGATGTGGAAAAAAGACCCCTCATTGAGTCAGATTAAATATACTCTAATTGCCTCCTGGTATGATAATCAAGGCTACTTAGAAGCAATGAGTGCTCTGATTGTAGAAGAATTAAAGAAATTTGCTCAACCAGAACAGGTACATATTTTCTTTAGCGCACATGGAGTACCAAAAAGCTATGTTGATGAAGCCGGAGATCCCTATCAACAACAAATAGAGGAATGCACGACTCTAATTATGAAGTGCCTAAATGGTCCAAATGAATACACCCTAGCCTATCAGAGTAGAGTGGGACCTGTAGAATGGTTAAGACCATATACAGAAGATGCCCTCAGAGAACTTGGAGAGAAGGGGATTAAAGACATCTTAGTGATTCCGGTAAGCTTCGTTTCTGAACACATTGAAACTCTAGAAGAGATAGATATAGAATACCGAGAAGTAGCCCATGAAGCAGGTATTACTAACTTTAAAAGAGTACCTGCCCTCAATAGCGATAATAACTTTATAGAAGCACTAGCCAAATTAGTTATTGACTCCCTTAGCCAAACACCCCTAACATTTGAAGTAGTCATTCACCCCAAAAAGAACATGAAAATGTATCCTCAACAACGTTGGGCCTGGGGAATGACCACAACAGCAGAAGTCTGGAACGGTCGTCTAGCAATGCTGGGCTTTATCGCTCTAGTTATTGAATTAATTAGCGGTCAAGGTCCTTTGCATTCTATAGGATTACTGTAATAAAGAAGCAGCTAGGTTAAAGTTGAGGGGAATTTTATCCCCCACACTTTTGCAGACTAATCGTTTTGGAAGGAAAAAAAGACTAAACTGTCTCAACAACTGTTAAGGTAGCAAACCAGAGGCCCGCTAAGATCATAATATGAAGTATAGTTTTAATTCCATATTTGTAACGATTATCATACTAAGCTTAGGAATATTGCCAGCACCCAGAAATGGGCTATTGCCAGAGCAAGAGTTAATAAGGCAACTTTTAGCCTTGCAGCCTCTCCAGGCGGCTCCCACCCTTAAAGAAAGTGGCGATTACGATCAATATATGCAAGAAGGGTACACCGCAACCCAAAATAGAGATTATACAAAAGCACTAAATTACTTTACCAAGGCTTTAAAAGAACAGCCCACGAGCAAATACGCCCGACAAGCTATTAAAAATGTCAAAATATCAAAAGCAAGAAGCCAATCTTCATCAAATAGTATCTTCATGTATGTACTAGGAGGGATGCTAGTAGTTGGTGCAGGACTAGTTGCAGTACCTCTGTTACTAAAGAGGAAAAGAGTTAGTAATCAAGCGCCAACAAAATTCTCATCCCCCTTGCATTCAGCAACAGAAGAAAATTCAATCGACATGGATCGAGTCCCTTTAAAACCTGAACAAGCATCAGGCAATACAGTTGAGCTTCAACAAACAACACGTATAGCCAGTCTTGATTTAGTTGAAGATTTAGTTAAGGATTTACAAAATATAGACCCCAAAACAAGACGGAAAGCTATTTGGAAAATTGCTCAAAAAGGCGATTCCCGTGCCATGAACCCCCTAGTACATCAGATGATTGACGCAGACTCCGTAGAACGGGGTCTGATTTTAGAGGCCATTGCTCAAATATCTGTACGTACTATTAAGCCAATTAGTCAAGCTATTGCTATTGCTATGCAGGATCAAAGTCCCCAAGTTCGCAAAAATGCAGTGCGAGATTTAACTCGTATCTACAGCGTTATGTCTCAGGTCCATCAACTGGTTTCGGTCGCTCTAGAAGACCCAGATCCAGAAGTGCAAGAAACAGCTAAATGGGCAGCTAAACAATTAAACGTACAGCCCCCAAGTCGTTTAGATTTACTTGCCTTCAACAAAGCAGGTGAGGCTCCTTTTGGCGATAACAAAGATATCAGTGTTATTCCCTAAATGTCTAGATTGCTCTTTTTATCGACATCTGTTGGACCGCTTGGATCTGGATTGGGTGGCGGAGTAGAACTAACAGTTAAAAACATTGCCCACTCACTGACCAGACGCGGACATTTTATACAGGTGGTAGCCCCAGCTGGCTCTAAATTGCCTAAAATAACCGTGCAAGAAATAGCTGGGAATCTGCAAATACTAGCCCAAACTCAAGCTAGAAAAGAACCTATTTCTCTACCAGAAAACTCAGTTCTGGAGAATATGTGGGAATATGCTAGGCAAGTACAAGAAGACTATGACTTGTTGATTAACTTTGCTTATGACTGGCTGCCTTTTTATCTGACCCCCTTTTTTAAACGACCTATCGCTCATTTAGTTAGTATGGCTTCTTTAACTCAAGCCATGGATAGTATTATTGAGCGAATAAATCGAGAATTCCCTCATTCAGTTGGCTTTCATACTCAAGCACAAGCAAACACCTTTAATCTCTCTTCTCCAGCGCCTTGTTTAGGTAATGCCATTGAGATCGAGGATTATCAATTTGAGTCTCAATCTTCCTCGGATTTAGCTTGGGTCGGTCGCATTGCTCCAGAAAAAGCTTTAGAAGATGCTCTAAAAGCAGCTAAGCAGGCTAATCTAGTCTTGAGAATCTTTGGTACAATACCTGATGATGACTATTGGCATGATCTCTGTAAGAACTATCCAGAAGCCCAAGGATATTACAGGGGATTTTTAAAGACAAATGATTTACAAAAAGAACTAGGTCAATGTCAAGCTCTTTTACTTACTCCTCGCTGGATAGAGGCTTTTGGTAATGTAGCCATAGAAGCTTTAGCTTGCGGGGTACCTGTGATAGCTTATCGTAGAGGTGGACCGAGTGAAATAGTCATCGATGGACAAACTGGGTTTTTAGTGGAGCCGGATTATGTTCCAGGACTAGTTCAATCCATCAATCGTCTAGGTGAAATCTCTCGTTTAAATTGTCGAAAGCAAGCAGAAAAAGAATATTCACTAACAGCCTTAGGAGACCGTCTAGAAGCTTGGTTTGAGCAGATTATGTCTGGTTAAACATGAGGCTATAAAGATTGCGTTAGCCTTCAATAACCTGTTATATAAGCTCTGCTTATGATTAATATAAGTAACAAAATTGTGAAAAAGCTTTACAAAACTTAGAAAAAGGTTAATAATAGAATAAGTCAAACATTCGTACCTTGACAAATACATAATAAAGGAATCATAAACCAATGACCACTACCTTACAACAACGCGAGAGCGTTTCATTGTGGGAACAGTTCTGTCAGTGGATCACTAGCACAAACAACCGTATATACATAGGTTGGTTTGGAACTCTAATGATCCCAACCCTGTTAGCCGCAACAACTTGCTTCATCATCGCTTTCGTAGCAGCACCCCCTGTAGATATCGATGGTATTCGTGAGCCTGTAGCAGGTTCTTTACTATACGGCAACAACATCATTTCTGGTGCGGTTGTACCTTCTAGTAATGCAATCGGTTTACACTTTTACCCAATTTGGGAAGCAGCATCCTTAGATGAGTGGCTGTACAATGGTGGCCCTTACCAACTAGTAGTATTCCACTTCTTGATCGGTATCTTCTGTTACCTCGGTCGTCAGTGGGAATTATCCTACCGTTTAGGAATGCGTCCTTGGATCTGTGTAGCCTACAGCGCACCAGTATCAGCAGCAACAGCAGTATTCTTAATCTACCCCATCGGACAAGGTTCCTTCTCTGACGGTATGCCTTTAGGAATCAGTGGAACATTTAACTTCATGTTAGTCTTCCAAGCTGAACACAATATCTTAATGCACCCCTTCCATATGTTAGGAGTAGCAGGAGTATTCGGTGGTTCTCTGTTCTCAGCGATGCACGGTTCACTAGTAACTTCTTCCTTGGTTCG
>CASBQB010000163.1 GCA_949127655.1 Chroococcales cyanobacterium PMM_0086
ACAGGTACGGGGAATAAACCAAGGTAATTGTGCGGTAGTGATAGCGATGCCAATTTTAGTAGCGAGTTTACCACTGACTGTTTCATGTGGTCCAGTCGGTTCCATGTCGATTGGTTCTCCATCAACCAGTTCATAACTAGTATTATTTTTATATTGAATTAAGAACTCTTCAAAAGTAAGGGTTTTTGCCCGAGTGTAAGTCATTATGTAAGGTTTGAAATATTTGATAAAAGATGTTGTCTGTTTTGAGATCAGATATAAAGTTAAAACAGCTATTGTACCTATAATCTAAGTATAGTAGCTGTTTTATTTTCTAATATTACTCTATCACCAACATAGACAAGTCCTGAATTATCCAAAGCTATAGTTAAAAATCAAAAGACACTCTTACAAGTTGAGGAGTGTCTTGAATTGGGGTTAATTAAGGATCTCTATTTTTCAGTAGGCTAATGTTGTCAGGGTGTCTTGTAAGTAAAGGCGGATTTGTTCTTCTAAAGAAAAGTTTTTAGAGATTTGTTCTTGTTGCCAACGTTGAAAACCAGAACTTAAAGTAATCGCCTGTTTAAGGTTTTCCCAAATTTCTTGGTTTGGTGAATTAACTAAAAGGGTAGGATGGTTCATAGTTTAATCGTCTCTCTCGCTAGTGTTTACCCTATCTAGCCATAGCATAACTTAGATGTTTTGGAATTTGATGCAATCTAGAACACAAAAATTAAGTTATTTCAAAGGCTGTAGGATTTGTTTAACTTTCCAGCCAATTACCGTAAAGTCTTGAGAAATTTTTTCAATTTCCCAGGGGGTTGTAAGATTAAATTTTTCTGGGGAAGTGAGCAAAACTAATAAAGCGCTTAAAGGAACTTGCACAAACAAATTAGCCAATAAAAAATTAATAGCCGCTATCAACAAGCCTAATACTCTGATCAATGGTAAAAATTGCTCGGCTAGACTAGAAGCTAGAGGAGCTTGTTGATAGATTAACCAGAGCACTAGTAACATTGCCCCGGTCAGTGAAATAGTTAGAAGGCGCTGCACTGGTTGCTTAAAGAGTGTTAAAACTTGTTTTTGCTCAACTGTCAGGGCATCAGACTTAAGGGACAAAAAGACCAGACTGTAAATGCTAAATGGTTTATTCCACTGCATCCAAAAGATCGGCAGTAAACCAACAAGAGCGACTAAGACTAATTCTAGAATTGGAAAGGGTAGGGGGTCGCCCAGAGACAACCCCCACCAAACTAGTTCTAGAAAGAGGGGGGCTGCGGCTAATCCGGCTAAATGTACCCAGAGGTAAGGATCTAAGCGAAAAGAAGACATTGGCAATTTAGGAATGATTATTTAGTAGAGAGAGTGCGACGTTTCATCACCATCTCATAACATTCAATGATATCGCCTTCTTTCCAGTCATTGAACTTAGCTGCGCCAATGCCACATTCATAACCGGCATTCACTTCTCTGGTGTCTTCTTTAAAGCGTTTAAGAGATTCTAGAACGCCTTGATGGAGAAGATTGCTGCCTCGACGTACTCTCAGGAGACGATTACGAATGAATTTACCTGATTGAACATAACAGCCTGCAACTGTGCCGCGTCCAACGGGAAAGACATTTCTCACTTCTGCTAGTCCTAGATGTTCTTCAACCTCTTCTGGATCTAGAAGACCTTCCATCGCGCCTTGTACTTCATCTAGGAGTTTGTAGATGATATTGTATTCCCGAATATCTACGCCTTCGCGCTCACCTGCGGACCTTGCTCCACTAGCTAGAGTAGTATTAAAGCCTAGAATGACCGCGCCACTGGCTGCTGCGAGATCTACATCTGTCTCAGTTACTTCACCTGGAGCAGCTAAAAGAACGCGTACTTGTACTTCCTTATGGGGAAGTTGTTCTAGGGCTGTTAGAATGGCTTCTGCGGAGCCTTGAACGTCTGATTTGATAATCAAGTTAAGTTCTTTTAATTCTCCTTCTTGGGCTTTAGCTGAGAGGGTACTCAAGCTGACGCGACGGCTGGCCATTGCTTGCTGTAAGCGAGACTGGCGTTTACTGTCGGCTCTTGTTTCTGCTAGTTCTCTGGCTTCTTTTTCGTTGTTAAAGACATCAAATTCATCGCCGGCTGCTGGTACATCATTTAGTCCTAAAATCTCTACTGCAAAGGATGGGCCTGCTTTGTCTACTCGATTACCGCGATCATCGATCATGGCTCGAATTTTACCAGAGACTGCTCCTGCGACTATGATATCTCCTACACGCAGGGTTCCATTTTGGATCAGTAGTGTCGCTACTGGTCCTTTTGTGCGGTCTAAATTGGCTTCAATAACGGTTCCTTTGGCGGCACGATTTGGATTTGCTGAGAGTTCGGCTACCTCTGAAACTAGGATGATCATCTCTAGTAAACTGTCGAGATTGTCTCCTTTCAGGGCACTTACTGGCACCATAATTGTGTCACCGCCCCAGTCTTCAGCCTGTAGTCCGAGATCTGATAGTTCTTGTTTAACTCTATCTGGATTAGATTGAGGTTTATCAACTTTGTTGATGGCGACTACGATGGGCACTCCAGCTGCCCGGGCGTGACTTATGGCTTCTCTAGTTTGTGGCTGTACTCCATCATCAGCTGCTACTACCAGGACGGCAATATCTGTTACTCTTGCTCCTCTGGCCCGCATTGCTGTAAAGGCTTCGTGTCCAGGGGTATCTAGGAAGACGATTTGTTGTGCTTTTCCTTCATGTTCAATGTCTACATGATAGGCTCCTATGTGCTGTGTGATTCCACCTGCTTCGCCTTGTGCTACTTTGGTTTTCCGAATCGAGTCTAGTAGAGTTGTTTTTCCGTGGTCAACGTGTCCCATGATTGTCACTACTGGGGGACGACGGATCAAATGTTCTAGATCTTCAATGTCTAGCATTTCTGTACTCTTAGTAGCGCTAGATATTTCAGCTACTGTCTCTACTTCCACTTCTAACTCTTGGGCTACTAGACGGGCAGTTTCTATATCTAGGGTTTGAGTAATACTGACGGGTATCCCTTTGAAGAAGAGGTTCCGTATAATTTCGGTAGCTGCTACATTTAGCTCATCTGACAACTCCTGTACTGTCAAAGAGCCTGTCAGGAATATTTTTGCTGGTCGTTCTTGGGTAGCTGTTTTATTTGAATTACGTTCTGCTTTGTGTTGGTATTCTCCCTTAGGCTGTGGCTTTTTGGGTTTAAAAGCAGGTGCATTAGCGGCGTAGTTGGTTCCAGATTTAGGTTTAGGTGGTCTGGCAATTGAGAGACTTACTGACATTGGCAGAGGTGCATTTTCCAGTTGATCATCTAGATCATCGTCATCCTCAACTACTAGAGAACGACGTTTATTTTTTCCAGCTACTTTACTAGCAGCTTTCTTGGCGTTTTCTTCCTCTTCCTCTTCTTCCCAAGTGGTTTTTTTCGCGCCTATGCGGGGTGGCAGAGGTCTTTTACCATCTTTGGCTTTTTTGAGTGAGTCTATGCCATCCCCTGCTAAACCGACATCTTCGCTTGAAGTTGAGCTTTTCTCTTCTGCTTCGACCCCATCTGTTGCAGTTTGTCTGCGGGGTGCTTCAGCACCAAATACTCTTTTTTGAGGTGGAAGAGGGGAGCCAGGTCTTCTGGGAATTTTTTCCCCTGTCTCCGTTTTTTCTACTTTTTTGAGAGGTCTCGCTACACTACTGGACGTGCTTTCACCCCCTTCTGTGTATTGGGCTGACTCAATGCTTGAGTTTCTCTCTATGCGTTCTGGGGTAACTCTTCTGGTTGGTTTTAGTGGTGGAGGGGTGTCAGATGTCTTATTTACTGGTGTAGATTTTTTATCTGCTTTGACAATTGGCCCTAGTGTAGATGTTGTCGAAGGTTTTGCCGCGCCAACATTTTGCTGCTCTTCTTGTTCTGATTTTGTTCCATTGACGGCTGCTCTCATCGGTGGACGGGGAGAACTTGGTGCTGATGGGGTTTCCGGCTGTTCAGATTCTAAGTCGGGGTTGGTTTGTTTGCGATGAATTGCTAAAATTTGTTGTTTTTTTTCTCCTGCTGAAGGTTGTATTCCTTCTTCTATCGATTTTGCCGCGTTAGTGGGGGAATATTTCTCGGCTGTTGTTTTAATCCGCTCTGCATCTGACTCGGTAATTGTACTACTGTGGCTTTTCACTGCTATATTGAGTTTATCGCAAATGTCTAAAATGTCTTTGTTCTCTAGATTCAATTCTTTTGAAAGTTCGTAAATTCTGACTTTTCCGTTGTTCATCCATTATCCCCCTAGTTTGGTCTTTGATTGGTTATGATTTGTGAAAGTTTATTCGGCTATCATCGACACCCTCTATTTTATTCTTTCTTTTATTTTAGCTCAAGCCGCCGTTACGTCCTAAGGTTGGTTAACTGGTTTAAAATTTCCTCTTATTGGTAGCAAACAAAATCTCATCATTCTACGTCAAAAGAGCAAGAACTGTTTTTTGGCATAGAGTAGATTTTAAAACTTATGAAATCTTCATCTTTTATTGGCTCGGCTGTTGGTAGTCTGATTTTTCTCAAGCTAGGGTTATCCTCTTTTTCTGCTCTTGCTGTTACCACCTTTGGTGAACAGGAAGTTGGTGTTAATAGTATCATTGCTGTAGCCCGTCCCTATGGCGATGGTAAATATGATTTATTGGTTATTGAGCAACTGCCTGGTCAACGTCAATGTTGGCAAGAAATAGGCTCTCAACCTACCTCTATCGATCCAATGCTCTTAAATTTTGACTTTACTGGCAGTTGTGAACGTAGTACTGATAGCAACGGCTATTCTATTCGGATTAAGGGAGAAGATTATGGTTTAGATTACCTTTTTAGAGTTGTAGAACGGGATGGTGAACTTTGGTTAGTTGGCTCGCCACGCAGAAACCGCTCACAACCAGAGTTAGTCGTAGGCCGTACTTACGGTCTCAAACAGGGGCTTCTCAAAATCTCCTTAAACCCTGGTTGGCGAATGACCAAAAGAACCCTTAGCGGTACCCCTTTACATCATATCTATTTTTCAGCCCAAAATGACAATTTAGGAATTTTACCTGAAAGTCCAACTCCTCTTCCGACAACAAGTTCTCCTCCCACTAATAGTCCATCTCAACCTATCAAGGAGTGGAAATTTACTGCCCCTCCTCCCGCAAGTATTGCGCCCTCACCACCTTCTCTGCCACCTGTAGCCTCATCTACGCCTTTACCGCCACCTTCTCTGCCACCTGTAGCCTCATCTACGCCTTTACCGCCACCTTCTCTGCCACCTGTAGCCTCATCTACGCCTTTACTGCCACCTTCTCTGCCACCTGTAACCTCATCTACGCCTTTACCGCCTTTACCGCCTGTAGTCCCATCTTCGCCTTTACCGCCACCTTCTCGCTCTTCTGAGAATGGGCGTAAAAATCTCTCAGAACTGCTTCCTTTGCCTTCAAATAGTGTTACTTCTTTACCCCCTGTCTCAAAATCACCTGTTTCTATTTTTCGAGTGATTGTTCTAGCGAAAAATTCCCAAGAGCAACAAAAAACCAAGGAGATTTATCCCGATGCCTTTTCAACTGCGTATCAAGGGAAATCTGTTTTGCAGGTTGGACGTTTCGGCAATCGCGCTAATGCCCAGTTAACCCTTGATTCTCTCAAAAGTGCTGGTTTACAAGGCGTAATAGTCCAATAAGCTATTATTGAGCTTCTCAGCTATTCCTTCGATCCAGGTTTCGTCCTGTTTTGTATAACTGCGGGGAGCATTGGCACCTAGAATCATCATTCCTTGTTTTCCCAGTGGTTGACAAATTACCCCTTGTGTGTTATGAGGCAGATAGTCAAATTCAAATCGACCGGGATAGAGTTTGAGGGAAACTAGATAAACTGGTTGTTCGGTTTGTAGGGCACGCTGTAGAATAGGTCCTGGTTGAACCTGAGGGTTAGGGCCTAGAATACCCCTGCGCAGAAGAACTTTACCCTGATAATAGATAACCAGAGTTTTAGTAGCTGTGTTCTTTAAAAGAAGATGAGAAGCCCAAGCTAGCTCAATTTTAAGGGCATCAGGAAGCTCAGGAAGTAGTTCCATTCCTTCTGAGCCATCTAAAAGTACTGCTTCAGGGGGGCGAGCTTGTACTTGTTGCCAAAGCAGGCCAATCAAAATAAGGAGACCCGAGAGAATAACTCCCAAAACATCGGAACGAGTTTGAGAGTTAGTTAATTCTAGGGTGAAAGTTCTATTAACAAGTAATAAAACTCCACCGAGAGAACCAGCAAACACCGGAAGCAGTCGCAAGAGGCGATTAGGATCTGATTTATTCATCACCTGAGATTACTTTTGTTCACCTGGTTCTAGAATGCGTTGAAAGAGATAACCAGTTCCACGAGCGGTGAGAATCAATTCTGGATTACTAGGGTCTTCTTCTAACTTAGCTCGTAGTCGAGAGATATGAACATCGACAACACGAGTATCTACATGGCGTTCAGGAGTATAACCCCAAACCTCTTGTAAGATTTCTGAACGAGAGAAAGCTTCACCAGAACGACTGACTACTAGTTCTAAGAGGCTAAACTCCATACCAGTTAAGCGAATGCGTTCATCTCCCTTATAGACTTGACGCTTATTGGTGTCGATACGGATTGAACCAATCTGAATCACCCCTGAACTAGGTATTCCGGTGATGCCATTTTTCTCTACTCTTCTAAGAACTGAGCGAATTCTTGCTTCTAGCTCTTTTGGCGAAAAGGGTTTGACTACATAATCATCAGCACCAAGTTCTAAACCGGTAATCCGATCGGCAACATCGCCCAAAGCAGTTAACATGATGATAGGAATATCCGACTCCTTGCGAAGTTCCTGACAGACCCCATAACCGTCTAACTTAGGCATCATCACATCTAAAACTACCAAGTCAGGGGATGTATTACGGAAAGTCTCTAAAGCTTCCTCGCCATCAGCCGCCGTAACAACCTCATAACCAATCATAGAAAGACGTGTCTCTAAAATTCGTCGAATACTTGCTTCATCATCAACAACTAAGATTTTTTCCTTGTGGCTTTCCAACTGTTTTGTTACTCCTTTAGTAAAGAAAATTATTGATTATTGGGTTTCTTCTTGTATTATCTCTGTTTCCAGGCTATGTTTTTCTAGTTATCATAGTGTAGAGAGCATTGACCAAAAATATTAACCTTATCTGAGTTGATCTAGAATTCCTTTAAAATTTTAGAGGATCTATGGCCTTGAATTACAGATCCCAAAATTAAAGATGACTAAGACCCGTACCCTCTATGTCTGTAGTGCTTGTGGCGCAGAATCCGCCCAGTGGTTCGGTAAATGTTCAGGCTGTGCGGCCTATGGAACCTTAGAAGAGCATATCGCACCCAGCAATACTAATAACGCTGCCGGGATCTCTCGTGGTGGATGGCAGTCTAATAATCGTCCGACCGGAAAAAATAACGGTTCAGTCGGTCCGCGCATCTCGGTGAGGTTTTCTCAAATCTCAGATGAAGGACAGAGTCGTTTTACTTCAGGCTATGAGGAATTCGATCGAGTTTTGGGTGGAGGGGTTGTTCCGGGTTCTCTAGTTTTAATTGGCGGTGATCCTGGTATTGGTAAGTCAACACTGCTTCTCCAAACAGCGCACCAGTTAGCGCAACGGTTACCCCGTATTCTCTATGTTTCAGCTGAGGAATCAGGACAACAGATCAAATTACGAGCTTCTCGCTTGGGCATTGGGGTAGTTTCCTCAGAGGCTACTACTTCTTCTGAGAAAGTAGATATTGATAATCATCTCTATGTTTTACCAGAGACTGATTTAGAAGACATTTTAAGAGAGTTAGAATCTCTTAAACCTCAAGCTGCAGTCATTGATAGTATTCAAACCCTCTATTTTGCTTCTTTGACTTCAGCGCCTGGTTCGGTTGCTCAGGTTAGAGAATGTACTTCTGCTTTGATGCAGGTAGCTAAAAGAGAAAATATTACTCTTTTTATTGTTGGTCACGTTACCAAAGAAGGGGCAATTGCGGGTCCTCGTGTTTTAGAACATTTAGTCGATACTGTTCTCTATTTTGAGGGGGATCGTTATGCTTCTCATCGTCTGTTGCGTTCAGTTAAAAATCGTTTTGGGGCAACGCATGAGATAGGGATCTTTGAAATGGCTGAACAGGGCTTACAGGAGGTGGCTAACCCTTCTGAATTGTTTTTAGGTAGTCGGGATGAATCTAGTCCAGGTTCAGCTACTGTTGTAGCTTGTGAAGGAACACGTCCTATTTTAGTTGAATTACAAGCTTTAGTCAGTCCGACTAGTTATACTTCCCCGCGTCGTTCTACTACAGGGGTGGATTACAATCGTCTTCAACAGATCTTGGCTGTTTTAGAAAAGCGAGTCGGTATTCCTCTTTCTAAGCTAGATGTTTATGTTGCTTCTGCTGGAGGTTTAGGTGTAGAGGAACCTGCAGCCGATCTAGGGATAGCGGTTGCTGTGGTGGCTAGTTTTCGAGATCGAATAGTTGATCGCCGTACTGTACTGATTGGTGAGGTGGGTTTAGGTGGCCAGGTTCGTCTAGTCTCTCAGATGGAATTGCGACTCAAAGAGGCTGCTAAGTTGGGCTTTAAAAGGGCTATTGTGCCCAAAGGACAGACCTATTCTGAGGATTTGGGGTTAGAGATCGTGGCTGTTGCTAAAGTCATTGATGCTATCATTGCGGCTATCCCTGCTCAAAAGTCGGTTAGGGAGTTAGATGACCAGGAAGATCAAGAAAGTCTTCTTCAAGATGATTGAATTTTTATCTAAGCTATGATTAATCTAGGTACTAGCTAGGGCGGATCGCCATGACACAGGCACCAGTCAGACCAAAACTCAGCTTTGAAGAATATATCGACGTCTGCGCTCAAACCGATGAGCGGTATGAATTGGTCAGGGGGGAACTAGTCAAAATGACACCACCTACATGGCTGCATATGAGGATTGCTCGATTTCTTGAGAAAGTCCTTAATGCTGAAATTGAGCGATTAAATTATGACTGGGAAGCATTTAGAGAAACAGGACAACAAACCGAAGAGGATAGTTCTCGATTGTCTGATGTGATGGTTGTACCACTAGAAGCAATTGAGGCAGTTCTTAACCAAACAGCCGTTTTAACGGTTCCAGCACTGCTAGTAATTGAAATTGTTAGCCCTAGTTCGGCAACTGAGGATTACACTGACAAATTGAGGGAGTAACCTAAGAAGCACTTAAATCGGATACTAGGATTTCTCCCACACCCTACACCCTACACCCTACACCCGATCTTCACCAGCACTTTAAATGCTTAACAGCTTATCAAGCGTTAGGTATCCCTGAATATTGGACTATTGATCATCAAGGACTAGGGTCCGCTAAATATATCGGCTTTCCCAAGACCCCGACAGTCACAGTTTACCAACTCACTGATCACCAATATGTTGGTAAACGGTTTCGAGGAGATGAGCTAATTGAGTCTACTACTTTTAAAAGCTTGAATTTAACGGCCAGTCAGGTTTTTTCAGCAGGCAGAAGAGTCTATAACAATTCTGTTTAATTTAACTAGAGATATTTAGCCGCTTTCCTTAAGGGAGAGGGGTTGGGGGTGTTGACCGCAGGGCAGCCCATGGGCGTAGCCGCCCGTAGGGTAGGGTGGGTAATTGATATAGAAAAACCGGATCTTGTTATTCCCTATTTTTACTATCTATAATAGAAGTATAAGAAAAAACCAAATTAAAAATCTAAAAAGGAGAATAATTATGAAAATTATTCAAGGGCTTCAAAACCTAATCAACTCAATTACAGAAGGCTTTGCCCGCATCTTTGGACCTGACAAAGATCAATACCCTAATATAGGCGTGCAACCCTATGAAGGTGAACCGAATACTAAATCTGACGAAACTAAATAAAGCTAAATAGATAATAACTAACAAGACGGTGCAAGATTAATCCATTGCACCGTTTATTTATGGGGTCTCTGAGTCTTTTTGCCAATCAGGACAAGTCTCATCAGTCCAACCATAAGGGTGCATGGCACAAACTAGAATTTGTTGCCCATAGACACGACCATGATAATGAGAACATCCTAAACAAGCAGGATAATTCTCCTTAGAAGGTTCTACTTTAGGATTGAGAAAATCATTGACAAACTCTGAATTTTCTGGGTAATCACCATTACTATCTATAAATTCAAAAAGTTCCTGCCAAAGAGCTTCTAAGTCTGTCAAAAAAGTCGTCTGAAAGTCTTGAGACACTTCCTCTAAAGTCTCGGTTAATTCCTGAATAAAAATACTTGCTTCTACTTGTAGCGTTTCTATAGTGGATATGAGTTCTTTTTGCCAGTCTTCCATAGAAATTAAAACAAAATTACTGATTATTTAGATTGCGCAGTTCATCTTGTAATGATTGTACTTTTTTGCGTAACTCTTCGACATCTTTGTCCTCATCATCTGTAACAATTTCAATCTGACGGGGTTCACTGCGTTTAGGAACATCATCTGTTGTAACTGAAGGTTGTTGGGCATTTTTAACAATATCATCTACAAAGCGACGAGCTTCATCAACATTCATTTCACCGCGTTTAACCATCTCATCGGCTAATTTTTGAGCCTGTTGACGCAATTCCACTAAAGCAGTCCCGGCCCTTTCTGCTGCAAAATTAGCGACCCCAATGCCCAGATAAATGGCCTTTTGCACTAAATCACCTAACCCTGACTTTCTATCATCTTTCATAAAGGTCTCCTGTTATCTCTCTACTTCTAGGATAGGCAGGCCAAGACCATTTTGGTTGAATTCTGTGACAGTTTCTTGAGATAGGTGGTGCTCTGTCATTTTTGAGAGTATATTTAAAGGTAAGGTGAGGTGATTTGCGCCTGCTTGTAAAGAGGCGGCTGCTTCTTGGGGAGATTTGAGACTAGCTGCGAGAATCTCAGTATCACTACCTTTTAAGATATCAGACATTTCACGCACTAAGCTTAATCCATCCCCTAAAAGGCGTGTAGCACGATTAACATAGACTATCGCATAGGTAGCGCCTGCTTGGGCAGCTACAGCAGCTTGGTAACCACTGTAAATGGCTGTGACAGAACAAGCAATCTCTTGAGCTAAGATAGAGACTACCCTAAATCCGGTGTAAGTAGCTGGAATTTTCAGAACTGTTTTATCCCCAATCATCTCATAAGCTCTACGCCCTTCCCTAATCATCTGATCAAATTCTAAAGAGGTTAGTTGATAATATAGTTCTCCTGGACTAATCAAGCTTAATTTTCTGAGGGTTTCTTCTGGAGGGAGAGGACTTTTAGCTAGTAAAGTTGGATTAGTTGTAATTCCTTTAATCCAGCCGAATTGAACGGCTTTTTCTGCTTCTTCTAGTAAGGCTGAATCTAGATAGATCATCGGGGAAAAAATAGGTAAAATTTCTTAAACCACCTTATTGTAAAGCAATGCCTGATCTAGTTTTAGATATTCGTCAGTTAACTGTTCAGTTTCCTAATGGGCCAATAGATAAGACCTTTGCTGTAAATAACATCAGCTTTACCCTAGAACGAGGGAAAACCTTAGGTATTGTTGGTGAGTCAGGTTCTGGAAAATCTGTTACTTCTACAGCTATTATGCGTCTTATTCCTGCACCTGGAGAAATCAGCAGTGGTCAAATCTTTTTCTGTCCTTATTTAGGTAGTGAACCAATTGATTTATTAAAACTCTCTTCAGAAGAAATGCGCGGTTATCGAGGGGGAAAGGTCGGGATGATTTTTCAAGAACCGATGAGTGCGCTTAATCCTGTATATACTATCGGTTATCAGATTATTGAAGCTATTAGACTACATCAAAATGTCTCTTTAAAACAGGCTAAAAATCAAGTTATTGACCTTCTTCAAGAGGTTAAGTTACTCCCTAGTGATCAAGAGTTAGAATCGGAATACTTAGAAAGTATTGCAAATCATAAAACTTCTGTCAAAGACTATATTAGAGAGCGAAAAGAAGAGATAATTAAACGTTATCCACATCAACTGTCTGGGGGTCAATTACAGAGAGTTATGATTGCCATGGCTATCTCTTGTAAACCTGTTTTATTGATTGCCGATGAACCGACTACTGCCCTTGATGTAACTGTACAAGCGGGTATTTTAGAGCTTCTTGAGCGGATTTCTCAAGAAAGAGAAATGTCAATGATTTTCATCTCACATGACTTAGGAGTAATCAACCAAGTTGCTGATTCTATTTTAGTTATGTATAAAGGAGAAATTGTTGAAGCAGGGACAAAGAACCAAATTCTTTATCATCCACAGCATCCTTATACTAAGGGTTTACTTTCCTGTCGCCCTCGCTTAGATATTCAGCCAGAAAAATTACCAACAGTTGCAGATTTTATGACTGTGGAAATTCAAGGTAATCAAGTAATTAAAATTCAGGAAAAAACACCCCCTACTATTAGAATTATCTCCTCTAAAGAAGAAAAGATCAGATTAGAAACTTTAGAAAAGAGAGAGCCTTTATTAAGTGTTAAAAATCTGACTGTGCAATATTCTAAAAAAGGTCTTTTTAAGGTTGAATTTTCTACTTTTAAAGCAGTAGATGCGGTAAATTTTGAAGTAAAAACGGGAGAAACGCTGGGTTTAGTGGGTGAGTCAGGCTGTGGAAAATCAACCCTAGCTAGAACAATTTTAAGATTAATTCCCCAAACACAAGGAGAAATTTATTTTAAGGAAAAAAAGATTTCTGATCTTGCCTTGAATAGTCAGGAATTAAGATATATTCGCCGCGAAATGCAGATAGTTTTTCAAAATCCTTACAATTCACTCAATCCTCGCTTGACTGTGGGAGATGCTATCTTAGAACCAATGTTGATTCATCAAGGTAGAGTTCAAGGCAATAGACAAAGAGATAGAGTAAGTTATTTATTAGAAAGAGTGGGATTAAATTCTACTTGGGGAAGTCGCTATCCGCATGAATTATCGGGAGGACAGAGACAGCGGGTTTGTATTGCTAGGGCATTAGCTCTTAATCCTCAATTTATCATCTGTGATGAGTCAGTTTCAGCCCTGGATGTCTCTGTACAGGCAGAAGTATTGAATTTACTTAAAGAACTACAACAAGACTTGAATTTAACTTACATCTTTATTTCACATGATCTTAGTGTAGTCAGATTTATGAGTGATCGGATCATTGTGATGAATAAAGGTCGTCTGGTGGAGATAGGTAGCGCCCAAGAAATCCTCACAGATCCTCAAGAGGACTATACTAAAAGATTAATTGCTTCTATTCCACAATTTGCTGAGGCTCTTTAATAAAAGCGATAATTGCAAAACTAAGCATCAAAAATAGTGTTATCAATGTAAAAGAAAAATCATGACATTCGACCCACCAGAAATCTATCAACATAAAGAATGGTTAGGACTGGTACAGCCTACCGGGTTAGTAGTATCACCACCAGCACTAGTCAAATGCGCAGCTA
>CASBQB010000164.1 GCA_949127655.1 Chroococcales cyanobacterium PMM_0086
TGGACTATTAAAAATAATTGGACAGAGAAAACGTCTGTTATCATATATACAGAAAGACTCTCAAGAACGCTATCTAGCAATCATTGGCCGTCTCGGTATTCGTCGTTAACAGGACATTGCCATGTCTACCTCCAATAAAGGTGATCAGCAGAGTGATCGTATACCATTTGAACCTGGTCAAAAAAAGAAAAAGAATCCCTCTAAAAAACGTCCAATAGCCAAAAAACCTGTTTCAGCAGAAGCAAAAAGCAAGGCCAGCTTAAAAGCCATACCGGAGGCAGTAAGTCAAAGAATGGTTAAAAGGATGTCTATCTTTAGTGGTATTCCCACCTTTTGCGGGATGTCCTCATTTTTTGTCTTCTATTTAATAGTCAAAGGGGGGATCAAAGTACCGCCTTTTGTCGTAGTAGCAGTAAGCTTTGCCTTCTTCGGATTAGGCGTGTTAGGGTTGACTTATGGCATACTATCGACATCTTGGGATGAAGAAAGAGTGGGGAATTGGCTAGGATGGTCAGACTTTAAAATTAACTTTAGCCGAACTTTTAAAGCCTTACGCTCCATTGGAAATGAAAAAGACTATGGCAATACCTAAAAGCATTGCGATAATAGAAAAAGAATTCAATAGTTAAAAAATAGGAAACCTCATTAGATGATCGTCGTGATGAAAGTCGGCAGTCCAGAAGCCGAGGTGAAACGGGTCAGTGAAGAACTGACAGAATGGGGACTATCTCCTGAAAAAATAGTCGGTAAGCATAAAGTAGTAATTGGACTAGTCGGAGACACAGCATCTCTCGATCCTTTGAGGATACAAGAATTGAGTCCATATATTGAATATGTCTTAGCAGTAGAAAAACCATTTAAGCGTGCTAGCTTAGAATACCGACAAGGTGAACCTACTGATGTGACTGTACCTACTCCTAACGGTCCTGTTACTATTGGTCGTAACCAGCCGATAGTTGTTGTAGCAGGTCCCTGTTCAGTAGAAAACGAAGAAATGATTATTGAAACAGCTTTGAGAGTTAAAGCCGCAGGCGCTCAATTTCTCCGCGGTGGAGCCTACAAACCAAGAACATCCCCCTATGCTTTCCAAGGACATGGAGAAAGTGCATTAGAACTCCTAGCAGCAGCTAGAGAAGCTAGCGGACTTGGGATCATTACTGAAGTAATGGATTCACCAGATATTGCCAAAATAGCAGAAGTAGCTGATGTTCTGCAAGTCGGCGCACGCAATATGCAGAACTTCTCTCTACTGAAAAAAATAGGCGCACAACATAAGCCAGTACTATTAAAAAGAGGGATGTCAGCAACTATTGAAGAATGGTTAATGGCAGCTGAGTATATCCTAGCAGCAGGAAACCCCAATGTGATCCTCTGTGAAAGAGGGATCAGGACTTTTGACAGACAATATGCGCGTAATACTTTGGATCTATCTGTTTTACCCGTATTAAAAACCCTAACCCACCTACCAATTATGATTGATCCCAGTCATGGTACAGGTAAATCAGAATATGTTCCCGCAATGGCCATGGCCGCCATCGCTGGTGGTACAGATTCACTAATGATTGAAGTTCATCCCAACCCGGCCAAAGCCCTCTCAGATGGTCCACAGTCTTTGACACCAGAAAGATTTGATCGTTTGATGGAAGAATTAGCGGTCATCGGAAAGGCAGTAGGACGCTGGGAACAGCCTGCACTGGCCTTAGTTTAATGCGGGTCTTACAGATTGTCCCTTCTATTTCTGTTGTCTATGGAGGTCCGAGTCAAATGGTACTTGGACTCTCCAGATCGCTAGTAAAAGAGGGCATAGATGTAACTATTCTGACAACTAATAGTAATGGAGATGCAGGACAAGCGCCTCTAGATGTTCCACTAGGTAAACTTTTAAGCCATGTAGAAGGTTATCAGATCATCTACTTTCCCTGTAGGCCTTTTCGCCGCTATAAGTTCTCATTCAGTCTTTTACAATGGCTGGCTAAAAATGCCAAGCAATATGATCTAGCCCATATACACGCCCTCTTTTCTCCAGTCAGTACCTTTGCGGCAAAAGTTGCTCATCAACAAAGACTTCCCTACATCCTGCGTCCCCTCGGTACTTTAGACCCGGCAGATCTTCAAAAAAAGAAAAGACTTAAACAAGTCTATGGTTATCTTCTAGAACGCCCCAATATCGCCAAAGCTTCAGCCATTCACTTTACTAGTACTGAAGAATGCCGTATTTCAGAACGCTATGGAGTGAAAACTAAAGACATTGTAGTTCCACTGGGCACTGAGATCCACGAAACTCTGCCACCAATAGGACAAACTCGCACTAAATTAGGCATCCCTTTAAACACCCCTCTAATTGTCTTTCTATCCCGTATAGATCCTAAAAAGGGTCTAGATCTATTAATTCCTGCCTTAGAAACCCTGCAAGCTAAACTAATAGACTTTCACTTTGTTTTGGCAGGCAGTAACCCTCAAGACCCAATTTACGAGGCTAAGATCAGACAACAGATAGCCACCTCTCCCCTATCTAATCGTACGACCATCACAGGCTTTATTGCAGGAGAGAATAAAAGAAGTCTTCTGCAAGATGCCGACTTATTTGTTTTACCTTCCTATTATGAAAACTTTGGTATAGCAGTAGTCGAAGCAATGGCTATAGGAACACCTGTAGTTATCTCAGATCAAGTTCATATTTGGAAAGAAGTACAAGAATATCAAGCAGGCTGGATCACTGCGACAAATCAAGAAAGCCTGACAGAAAATCTCTTATTAGTTTTACAAAACTCAGAAAATCAACAAGTAAAAGGCCGTAACGCCCGCTTATTAGTAACTGAAAAATACACTTGGCCGACCATTACGCAAGAGATGATCGAATGTTATCAAACCATTCTTAGAGCAAATTGCCACCAAATAGATCCCATTAAGCCAGTTCTCTTTAAAGACTAATTTCTTAGATACTTCTCTGACTATAATACTCCTTGATATTTTATATCTCGTAGTGCCAGATACCTTCTTCTCGAACAATTATGCGATGTAAAGGCAGCCTTTCAATTAGTCCTTGTTGTTCTAGTTGTCCTAAAGCCCTAGTAATAGTTACACGAGTCGCACCTAACATATCTGCTAAGTCTTGATGTGTCAGACGTAAATCAATTAACTGTCCTGTTTTTGCTTGAGATCCAAATTTTTGAGCAAACCAACCTAAGAGTTTCAGTAACATTAAATCAACTCTTCTGTAACTCCGAATGACAGTTAATTCTTCTGTCTGTCGAATATGTGCTAACAACATCTCAGTAATTTGAGGATGCTCTGCTATATTTAAAGGGATAGCTTTAACTTCTGTCAAACATTCGACTTGATAAGGTTTTACCTTGGTCAAACTTGCTCCTACTAAGTCGTCGGGACCCCATATTCCTAAAATAACCATAGTCCCATCTTCTAAACAGGTAGAAGTGCGAACTATTCCTCTTTCAATTTGCCAAAGTGGGTATCTTTTTAATAGTAAAACAACACCTTTTTCAAAATAACAGGCGTTATCTTGGTTTACTTGAACTGTAGTAGAAAAAGTCATAGGCCATTGCCTTTAATCTAAATATCCACTAAGTATATCAGATTATTGTATATTACTCTAGTGAATTTAGATCTAAGGCTCGAAAATGTCGCCTAGTAAGAAAGAAAGATGCGTATTAACAACCCATCTACTTTCTAGCCTTCTTGACGTGCCAGTAAAACAGGACAAGTAGCATTAACCCTAATATAGTCAGAGAGGGAAGTACCTAAGAGACGGTCTAGATCCGGTAAAGTCTTAGCGATAGAAGGACGACGATCAGGAGAACCTAATAAGAGTAAGTCAATTTGAGACTCTTCGATCAGTTTACAGATCTGTTCACCTGGTCTACCTCCAGTCACCAGACAACGACCTGTAAAGCCCATCTGTTTAACTTTAGCCAAGGCTGGAGCGAGAATAGGGTTATTTTCCATCTCAGCTTTAGAAAGAACAAGATCAGCTTTGAGATCTGGATTGACCCGAACTAGGAAAATTTCAGCATCTGCATATCCTCTTAAGAGACTAAGTGCTAGATCTAGGGCATATTGAGCAGCAGGGGACTTATCTAAAGCCACCATAACCCTTTTAATCCTTTTTATGTATATATCCTCTTTAACTAGCAACATAGGACGTGTGGAGAGTTGGAAGACATACTGACTGACTGAATTTTCCAGAATGGCTTCTAAACGTTTGAGTGCGCGTGATCCCATAATAATCAGATCAACGTTTAACTCATCAGCAACTTCACAGACGATCTCTTTGGGATCACCTTGTCGCAGTATTGTTGAGACTTTACTAGGATCAATAGGAATTTCCTTTAAAATGCTGCTAATGCTTTTACTCCCTTCTTCCCACTTAGCAGCTACTCCCTCTGCTGATACTTGAGGCGGTACTGCATGAAGTATGGTCAGATTAGCTTGTTTAATAGCTGGCAACTCTAACAAGACTTTGAGCATCTCTTGTGTATGGCTAGTTCCAGAATCAGCATATAAAATCTTTTTCAGCATTGATCAACATACCCTTCTAAACATTGGTGCTTACTTTTTAGGATATGTTGAATGAGACCACCTTTATGAAACTACTTAATAGAACTTTAGGTTATTCGTTACAATTAAGTTAAGAAATACTAAAATAAAATGACTCATCCTAATTTAGAAGAAATAGCCGCTCAATTAGAAAGTGCCAATTCTAAGGATCGCTTACTAGCATTAGCCTCTTTGAGAAAGGTTCCGGCTTACGATGCTGTCCCTTTAATCAAGAAAGTTCTCAATGATGAAATACTGCCAGTCCGTTCTATGGCTGTCTTTGCTTTGGGAGTCAAGCAAACTGAAGAATGTTATCCTATCTTAGTTCAATTGCTAGAGACTGACCCAGATTATGGAATTCGGGCTGATGCAGCAGGTGCTTTAGGTTATTTAGCTGACCCTCGGGCCTTTGAACCTCTTGTGCGAGCTTTTTATGAAGATACTGAATGGTTAGTGCGTTTTAGTGCTGCAGTTTCTTTGGGTAACTTAGGAGATCTTCGAGCAAAACAAGTACTTTTAGCTGCTTTAAAAGCACCTGAGACAGTCTTACAACAAGCAGCCATAGCAGCTTTAGGGGAAATCAAAGCAATTGAAGCTTTAGATGAAATACTAAATTTTGCTAGTAGTGATGACTGGTTTATTCGGCAACGTCTAGCGGAAGCTTTAGGTAATTTACCAGATCCCAAGAGTCTCTCAGCCTTGAAATTTCTGGTTAAAGATCAGCATCCCCAAGTTTCATCGACGGCCTATCTTTCTTTGCAACGTCTCGAAAAAGAGGCACTTAACCCGATACAATGATTCAGGTTTATCTTTGTAGTAGCTTGAATGGAGATCCAAGATTTTTTAGAACTCTGTAGTGGAAAATGGTTTTCCCAGAGAACTCACTATAATTTAGCGGGGCAAAAAGTAGACAATAGTAAAGCTGATCTCAGTATTGAACTATTGTCTGCCGACGATCCGATAGTTAAACAAATTTGTGCACATAATGCCTTAGGTGGACTTAAAAGCACTTGGGATACATCTGTAGATTGGGGTAAAGACAAGCAAATTGGCTCTTTTGTATTGGTTTTTTCTGAGCAGGGTCATTTATTCTCACAGGGAAAATCTTTACTGAAGGGCTTTTACACCTTAGAACAAGAGGAGATGCTAGTTTTGAAAGTAGAAACGGATAATCAAGAGATAGAAGAGCGGATCTGGTTTCCTAGTCCTAATCTAAGGTTGAGAACAACTGTGGTTAAAATGAACCAAGGAATACCTCAAACTACTTTTTATTCAGAAATTCGTAAACTACCGCCTAAACCGACTACTTGAAACCTGAATCAAAAATTGAATTAAGAGTTTTGATAGTAATTACTTGCGGAGGAATGGCATCAGGGGGATACAAAAAATCTAGTTTAACTTCTCGTTGCTCTCCAGGCATTAAATTGAGTTTAACCAGAGGACTACCCTGCTGTCCTTGACGCTGCACTAGATGGTAATAACGAACCTTTTCTTGCTTAAAATCATCTGTATAGGTTACTTTGATGGTGCCTCGGAAAAAAACCGGCGCTTTAAGGAATTTAGCGAAGAACAAGCGATCTGAATATTCATCCTGTTTGAGAGGAGTTTGTAAAGATATTGCCACTGTCTGTTTGTCTTCTGTTTTATTAATCAAAGGAAAGGTCAAACTATAGTTAACAGCATAGTTACCATGCGCGCGATAGGCTGTATCGGGATAACGAGCCAACATCTGGGCACTTTGTACTTGTTTGGTTCCCTGTGTTCCCACATCTACCGTACTTAAAGGATAAGAATAAGCTTGGCCTCGCTGAGGGATACTGAGAATATTAGTATCCGACCTGTCTGTAATACGGCTGACCCATTGTGAGCCAAAAGAAACCCCTGCTACCCGGCCGTAGATAGTCTTTCTGGTGCCAATATCTTGAGGACGAGTAGGTGGTAGATCTCTAGGATAGGAGAGATCACTGGTTGTTAAGAGATAGCGCCACTCAGCGAGAGTTGGTTGTCGATAACGGACAGGAGTAGTGGGGGGATTAAAGAAATTATTTAAAAGAGAGTTTTGGTCTACTGGTAAGTTAGCATTTTCTGGCAGGGCATACATGGCTAGATTAGCTAGATAGACAGGACCATCTGTTTCTAGACGCATATAGGTTGATCTAGCATTACTAGCAGTAATTGGCAGAACAAACAACATACGGTTCTGTCGAGGCGGAATTAAAATAACTGAGGGGAATTGACGTTGATTGACTCCCCGCAGAATATCCCCCATTAAACGGGAACCAGGCCCTGAGAAAAAACGCCCTAGAGGGTCTTCTAAATAAGAAGGAAGGCTAATAAAAGGAGCGTCAGGGGTTAGATAGCTTGCTGCTTGTAAAACCCTTAGACGAACAAGGCGACTAGTCGGGTTGTGAACAATTACTCCCTGATAGAGTAGGCGTTTCTCGTTACTAGAACGAGCGATATGATGTGAGAAAAAATCAAAACGTCCTTTAAGGGCATAATCAAGATGAGCGCCTGGATGAATTTTCTCGCTGCTTGGAAAAGTCGAAAGTAAGATCCCTTCAGCTTGTACTACTTCTGGACTGTTACTATTAAAGACTGGAACATCATTGAGTTTGCCCGGTAGTGGACGAATTTCTTGAGTCTCTGTGATATATTGCTGCTCCACCGAAGGTAGCGTTGACGTGATCTGAGCTACGAGGATTGAGGGCAAAAAAGGCAACATAGACTTAAAGAGCTAGTAGAGTAAATCTTAAATTATCTCTTGCAACTATAAAGGAAATCTTCACAAATTCGCAATAATTTTTTAAGAATCATTAGCTACTTGACCACTTCAATATTGGAAATCAGCCAGC
The DNA here is from genome assembly GCA_949127655.1 of Chroococcales cyanobacterium PMM_0086. GTDB lineage: Bacteria > Cyanobacteriota > Cyanobacteriia > Cyanobacteriales > Microcystaceae > CAISPN01. The sequence continues at coordinate 7,410 of CASBQB010000164.1, forward strand.
GATCCCCTTCTTTTTTTAGGTCATATTGGAACAGTAAGTCGTCTTGATAGGAATTATTTTGATTGATTTTATTGTCTTGATAGAAGTTGGCTTTTTCCTTAACTTTTGCTTTGACCTGGGCCTCGACTGGTGAAACTGTTTTAAGAGCGGTTACCTTGACTTGATGTTCAAATGTCCAGTTATCCCCTTGTTCTTTGAGATCGGTTGCTCTTTTTTGCCAAATTGTTAACACAGGTTGGGTTAAAATGCTCTTGAGGCTGTCTATTTGATGTTTTGGGCCTAATGCTTCAGCTTTAGTTTTGAACCAGTCTTGAAGAATGATTTTTGCAGTTTCTAGAGTGAGCAGTTTCTCAGTCTGCTGGGTTTCGGTCTTAATTTCTAGTGGTTTAATCAGAGGTTCAGCTATTTTAAGTGACAGTTGTTCTCCATCTAAACCTGAAATGCTTTGATGATTAGAGAAAATCTGCTGCATATTTCCCCAAGCAAACAAGAGTGAACCTATTCCTATTGCTATTGCTCCTAGAACGGCTAGTAGTCGTCCTGGCTTAATGAGTACCTTTTTGCGTCTTCTACGGCGTTTGGTGGGGGCGCGAGTAGCTATTTCAGCGAGTTGATCCTCTCTAGTTTGATTGCTCAAGTAGCTATCTCGGTTATTTCTGGACTCTCTAGGTGGACGAGTAGAAGAGGTTAAACGGTTGGCTTTTGGTTGTGATTTTGGAAGATCATTGTGTTTTCTTTGGGTTAACATAGTGCTTTCTGTTGTAATGTTTTTTTTAGAAAAAGTTCTTGATAAAGGTATCTGGCTTAATTCTTCTATAGCTTTTTGTAAAGTTGTATCTTGAAAATAGTCATTTAAAGAAACATGAGCATCGCGCAAATCTTGAAAATGGGCTAGTACCTCGAATTTTAACCAGTATTCTGCATACCAACACAACCCAGGCAATAAATCTTCTATATTTTGTGAATGCTCTTGTAGAAGCTGTAATACTTGATGATCCTGACTATCTTTGATTTGTTTTAGTGCTGATTCTGTCTGTCCTAGCAAAAGAGAACAAATAGATTGTTCAATTATGACATCTTGTCTTTGAGAAATAATAACAAGTTTTTGTTGTGCTTGGGCGATGAGATAGGGATCTTTTTGAGTAAAACCTTGTGCTATCAAAGTGTAAA
>CASBQB010000165.1 GCA_949127655.1 Chroococcales cyanobacterium PMM_0086
CGACTTTTAGTATATTAACATGAGATATGTGTAAATTTGAAGACAAAAGCCATTTAAACTTCAAAAAACAGAAAAAATTCTCTAAAGGTTTTCTCTTGGCAATCTCAGCATCTCTTAAGGTTTCCCTCTATACGCTTGTACAACTCTTCCATCACTTCTAGAAAAGAAGCGTCCTTCTGCCAAAAGGGGGGAAAATCATCACCTTTTTTAACGACAATAGCGGGAATATTGGTAGTCGAAATTGCTTCAATCGTTTGGGGTAATCGCTTTTCACTCAACCAGAAATCTTTAAGAGAACTTGGCTCGCTTAGGGGTACTTTTTGGGGTTGGGTATAGTAGGGAGGATAAGCCTGTTTAGGCAAAGTACATAGCATATACAACTATAAATCTGTCGATAATCTCGCTTTTCTCAACAAATATTGCAAGATTGTTTCTTCTCTAGAAACAATCACAACTTTTCCTTCCATTCCCAATTGAATAATACATTTATTCAGTCCTTGCTTTAAAATCAGACTCTCAGGTTCAATAGTGACTTCGTAAAAGTTGTGATTGAGATTGTTTGCGTCCGTCGGCGAAATTTTACTATAGCTTTCAAGAGGTATAGCATCTGGAGAAATTTGCTTGACTTTGCCTTTGAGTGTACCATAGTCTGGATAAGGACAGGCAGAAACTTTTAACTGAGTCTTTTGCCTCGGTTTGACTTTATTGACATCTTGAGCTGCTACTAGAGCTTTAATAATAAGCGGAGTCTTACTAGGGGCAATTTGAGCAATTTCTGAGTTGGTTTCGACCGTTTGTCCTGGGTTGCGGAGATTGATTTTTAAAATAATGCCATCTACGGGAGCTTTAATCTGAGTCTGTTTTAAATCTATAGCCAATTTTTCTAGCTCTTTAAGATCGCTTTCTATCTGTTTGTGTAAATCAATTTGCTTTTCAATAAGAGCTTCTTGCTCTTTTTTTAGAGTTGCTAGAAGTGAGCTATGAGTGGCTTTCTCTTGGGAAATGTTTTTAGTTGCAATAGTTATCTCAGCCCGATTAGGATTTAGAGAAACTCGAACTCGTTGCAAATTAGCAATGGCAGCTACTAGGTCTTGTTTATTTTGTTCAATTATTTTGTAGTGAGCATGAATAGTGGCTTTCTGAGCTTCAATTGCTTCTTTTTGTTGAGTAATTATTAGTTGGGCTTCTTCTACTTGATTTAGTGGTAAAGCTCCGTCTTCAGATATAGCTTTATAGCGTTCACTCTTGAGAATGGCTGCATTTAAAGAAGCGTATAAAGAGCGCAAGTTAGCCTCTGGTACTTTTAATTCTGTCTGCGTTTGCTCTATCTTTTCTCTAGCACTTTTGACTTTAGCTTCTGCTTCTTCTACATTTACTTGACTTGTAATTTGTTTATCTCGATAGTCTCGGCGAGAACGACTCAGTCCTGCTTTAGCCGAGGCAATGACCAGATTACTTTTTTCAGCTTCGGCAACAATCTGAGCATTTTGAGAGCGAATTTGAGCGTTAATTTGCAATAACTGTAACTTAGATTGTTGAATACGATTTTCCAGTTGACTTTTTTGAACTTGTAGGCTAGAACTATCTAAAATTACAAGAATATCTCCTGCCCTAACTTCTTGATTGGCTTTAACGAGAATTTGCTGTACTTGTCCTTTAATACCCGCTTGAACAATTCGCAATTCTCCATTAGGACGGATATTAGCTGGAGCTTCAATAGTGACATTATATTTAAAAACTGAGGTTAAAGTAATTGTCAATCCAACTGTCCCCACCAGCAATAACCCTCCCCAGTTCATCCAGCGACTCAGAGGGGGTAATAATTCTTGTTCTTCACCTAAAAATAGAAAATCTTCTTTATTAATCTTAAACATAGACAATTTCTCGGAGTAAATTTCAAGGGTTTTTCAAATTAGGCAATGATAAAATTTAGATGATCGCCTGGTTGTTGCTGCAATTTTTCGGGAGTTCCTTGAATTTTTAAGCGTCCCTTTTCTAGCAACACAATCCAATCAGCACGCTGAATGACTCTCGGACGATGGCTAATTAAAATTGTCGTTTTTCCCTGACGGTGTTGTAAAAGATTATTTAAAATTTTAGTTTCACTGACAGGATCGAGAGCACCTGTAGATTCATCTAATATCAAAATTGGCGGGTCATTGACTATAGCTCTAGCAATAGTTAATCGTTGTCTTTGCCCTCCTGAAAGATTGGCTCCAAATTCTCCTAAAACAGTTTGATAGCGACTGGGTAAATTACTAATAAACTCATCTGCTTCAGCAATCTGACAAGCCTTGACAATTTTCTCAAAACTAATTTTAGGATCGATTAAATGAAAATTATCAATAATACTTCTGCTCCAAAAGTGAGGATCTTGAGGAACTAAAACAACTTGGCTACGTAGGCAATCAAGAGAAATATCTTCTATATTATAAGAACCAATCCGAATATTTCCTGATTGCAGAGGATATAGTCCCGCTATCAATTTGCTTAAGGTACTTTTTCCACAGCCAGAATTACCTATAATAGCAACAACTTTGCCTCCAGGTATAGTCAGTGTAAAATCTTCTAGAAGCGTTAAGCGCCCAGCATAATTAAAATTAATATTAGTACATAAAATGGAAACATCTTCAGAAAGATTGACGTGAGGTTTGTAACTATCTTTATCATTTTCTGCAGTAGTTTCAATTACTTCATTTAGTCTTTGTGCTGCCGCATCTACTCGCACAAATTCATCAGCAAAAATAACTAAATTCAGGAACAATAGAGAAATATTGGAATTAAGACTATAAAGAGCTAATAATTGTCCAATTGTTAATTCTTGATTTATTACTAAGGTACTGCCAAACCACAGGAAAATAATTCCCCCAATCCTCTCTACTAAACGAGAAGAAATGTTATTACAGATACTTATTTGAATGGTGCCAAAAGAGAGCCGAGCAAGGCTACTAAAACGAAATTTTAATTCATCCCAAAGTTGAGGAGCAGCAGCAAGAGTTTTGACGGTCATTGCTCCTTTAAACGTTTCTACTAAAATACCCTGATTTTCACCTTCTCTACTCAAAATAGTTCTGGTTTTTTGCCGCAGAATAGGAAGAAAGATTAAGGTAGAGAGAATCATAAAAAAAGCAAGTAAAGCTGCTACGATGGTCAATTTAACGTTGTAAAAGAGCATGAAGCCTAAAGAAACTAGAGCTACGAAAAACTGACCAGGTAGGTTAACCAAAACTTGAGAAATGAGTTGATTAATCGACTGGATATCCCGTAGACGACTAGTTATTTCCCCACTGCGGCGAGATTCGTAGTAACTTAAAGGTAGACGTAGAATTTGTTGGGCAAATTCCAAAATCAAGCCCAATTCTAATCTTTGACCAAAGTGAGAGATAAGATTAGCTTGCAACCAATCTAAAGTACTCCCAATCAAGTTCATAATTAAAATTACAATCACGATGCGAATGAGTAATTGATTGTCTCCTTTGAGCAATACATCATCTGTTAAAGTTTGGATCAATAAAGGAGCTGCTAAGGCAATTAACCCAACCACTAAATTAAGAATCAAGATTTGAGCAAATAAGGCACGTTCATACCAAATTCGTTTGAAAAAACGTCCTAATCCTCCTATTTTCTCTCGTTCGTCTGATTGAGCAAAAAAGCGAATAGGATCTGGTTCAAGGGTTAATAAAACTCCATTAGTCCAAGCTTCTTGTAGCCATTTGCGCTCTATGTACTGGATTCCTTGTATTGCGGGATCAGCAATCGCATATTTTCTCCCCCGTTTTCCATATAAGACAACCCAGTGATAGCCCTTCCAATGAATAATACAGGGTAGAGAAACGGAACGTTCATCAATTGCATTTAGACTAACTTTAACTCCTCTAACATTTGTAAATCCTAATGCTTCTGCTCCTTGTTTTAATCCCAGTAATGTTGTTCCAGACTGATAAGTACCAGCCGCTTCCCGAATGCGATTGATGGTAAAGGTACGCCCATAATACTTGGTGATTGCAGCTAAACAAGCCGCTCCACAATCTTCTTCGTTATGCTGTAGTACATTAAGATACTTCATAAGCTTATTTACAAATCAGTTGGAAGTAAAGATTGCAGAGATTCTAGACAATCTAAAAAGCAGGAGATAAACATTAAACTAAGCGGTCTTCATTGACGTGGGAACTTTCAGAACATAACTAGAAAAAGTGCTGCCACTAGCTGCCATTTTTTCCTTTTCTTCTTGCAGTTGAGATAAACGCAATTGAGACCAACTAGCAATTTGTTCATCACCTAAAAGAGGAGCAATTTGTCCCAAACGCTTAACAGCGGAAATCGCTAGAGGATCGCATTGTAAACAGGCAAGATAGCAATCATATGCTAACTCTAATTCTCCCAAAGATTGGTGGCACTGTCCAGCCATAAACCAAGCCACTGAAGTGCCTGGCGGTCCTAGTCGAGTCGCACTGCGATAGGTTTGAGCTGCTTCTTCAACTTTACCTCTCTGGATAAGAATTTCTCCTAACTCTAGTCTATATCTAGGTTCCAAGATACCTCTTTCGATAAGTTTTCGAGCGCGTTCTTCAGCTAAATCTAAATCCTTTAGCCAGAGTGCCTCTTTTGTGCGACTTTCCATGATGATGTTTTGATTCTCGTGAGCAATATACTGTTGCTCAGGGGTTTCACCGTTCAAACCTTCAGCTATAGCTTGACAGAGATCCATCTCGGCAACTACTTGCGCTTTATCTTTTTTCAAAAGCGGAACAAAGGAGGCACCGCGATAGTAAACACTCATTAGGAGTCCCTCACTAAAAGCATCCAATGATGGTAGGATTGCTTGCATTTCTCGATCCACAATTGAGCGCCAAAACTCCGCTCCTTTTAGATCCTTCCAAATTCTAGCTGACTCAACTATAAGTTCTAGTCCTGCTCCCATTCTGACCATACTCCCAACTGGTGCATTTTGGGCAATGGTTTCTAACTCTTTGATACTGTAGGGTAAGTTCTGATCATCGTGTGAGAGACTGTTAGAAGTAGAACGCAAGAAAGCCAGAATTGCACTATCTAAATCCGTAGATATTTCTACTGCTGAGATGGGTGGCACGTACTCTAAAACCGCTCGATGGAAACACAAACTACCAAGAAGCCTAATCACCTTGACTTGGGTAGCTTTAGTTAATTCGTAGTAATTAGTTAAATAATCGCACAATGTTTGCCATCGTTCTGTGCGTAATTCAGGGGCTAGTTCTAGAGGATTTTTAACCTGATACTGGTATAATCCTAATTCGCGGATAAGAAACTCTCGGAAGATTTCTGAAAGGTTGAATTGAATGTGATAGGGAACTGAAGTCTCTTCAACGAGATGATTGAAGCTAAACTCTACTTTATAATGGTGGGGTAGACCTCCTCGGAAATTGCCTAAATTTAAGTAAATTTGATTAAACCAAGCTTTTGGGGAATTATCTAGCGAAAACATTTCTGGATCTCCTTAAAAATACTCTGTTTCTTAGTAGCGTGGCTGTCATTTTTTGAAAAGCTAGTGCTAGTAGTGAATATTTCATCACTTCATTGCACTAGCTTTTTTACTAGCAGTTAGCTCAATTTAATGGTACTTTAATGTACATCAACTTAAGCTGAGCAGCTCGTTAGTGTCTTTATTTATTCGCGCTCTATTTTTTGACTCTCTGAAACCCTTACATGATGGGCCTCTATTTTCAGGTTTTAGTACATCGCGAATAATTCGTGACACTACAGGAGTTTCCATTTCTTAGGAGCAGGACGACCACCAGAAAGGGTTTCCATTGCCTCAAAGGACAATTCGACGATTTCAGGTTTGTTTTCTACTGGCTTGCGTACTTCTTTTTCTGAGCGATTGTTGTTCTTTGACATGAGATACTCCTAATTTAATCATTGGTAACAAGTTCAAGTTAAGGTAAAAACCTTTCTAGGAATTAAAGATTACTTATTTCAGTTTTGTACTTAGGTGATTGTCTTGTTTGAGATAATCACCTTTGAAGTAACATCCTTAACCTGAACGATCTTATTTTATTTGGAAAAAATAAAAAATAAAAGCGGAAAAAATCAGGAGTTTTTACTTAGAATTTTGCTTAAAAGTCTGTTTTAATCAGGTATTTTTAAAAGGTTTTTGCTTAAAAGTCTGTTTTAATCACGAGTTCTTATTTATTATTTTGCTCTGTAGGTGCGACATGTGGATTAAAAACCCGCATTTCTCACAAAACCTTAAAAAAAGAAGACTAAAATCGCCTATAATTTAGTTATAGCAATAGTTTCAGACTTTTTAAATTATGACTCCTAGTTCAACAGGGTGTAGCCCAAATCAATTAAACTTTGGAACTCTCAACGGAAGGAAAATAATTGCCCTCTTGGTGCGCGTTCCCTAGGCGAGGAAACCACCCTACCCTACGGGCGGCTACGCCCACGTCTACGTCAACGCAGGGGTCGCACCGCAATTTTGAATAAGTGGAAGAATCACTTCAGATGCGGGAATTGTTTTAATAGCAGAGTTAGACAAAAAACTAAACATCACGGCGCTAATTTGCAGAATGTTTTCAAGATTATCGACATCAATCTTATATAGATTATTCAGTACATGAATTACTTGCACAAAGAGTTTATGGTATTATTTTAGGATATGAGGATGTTAATGATCATGATAAATTACGTTATGATCCAGCCTTAGCTATAGCTTTAGAAAAATTAAATTTTATTGATTCAAATAAGCCAGTTTTAGCAGGTAAGAGCAGAATTAATAGATTAGAATATTGCCCAGAAACAATAATAAAGCAAAGCGAAAGTCGTTATCATAAAATAGAACAGCGACCTCAACAAATAGAAAAAAATTAGGCTAGGGGAAGATTTAAGATTAGATCATTCCACCAACATAGAGGAGATAGTAAATAGCCAATGCTTATTAAAATTGTACCCTTTACTTTTTGCAGCCAGGAACTTTCTTCGGATAGTTTTAAAGATCTCATTTTGATAAAATACTTAATCTTGAGCGACTTTTAGTATATTAACATGAGATATGTGTAAATTTGAAGACAAAAGCCATTTAAACTTCAAAAAACAGAAAAAATTCTCTAAAG
>CASBQB010000166.1 GCA_949127655.1 Chroococcales cyanobacterium PMM_0086
AACGGGAAAAAATAGCACATAATGATCAGTCAGAAAATAGCACCCAGTCGGGAAATTGGTTTTAGTTACGAAGACTTTGCAGCTCGTCTAGATCAGTACGATTATCATTTTAGTCCAGGAGATATTGTTGCTGGAACAGTATTTAACATAGAATCAAGAGGAGCATTGATTGATATTGGAGCAAAAACAGCAGCCTTTATTCCAATTCAAGAAATGTCAATTAACCGAGTTGATGATCCCTTAGAGGTTCTTCAACCAAACGAAACAAGAGAATTTTACATCCTGACGGACGAAAACGAAGAAGGACAATTAACTCTTTCTATTCGTCGCATTGAGTATAAGCGAGCTTGGGAAAGAGTCCGTCAACTACAAGCAGAAGATGCCACAGTGCGTTCTAATGTATTCGCTACGAACCGAGGAGGGGCGTTGGTCCGAATAGAAGGACTGCGAGGTTTTATCCCAGGTTCCCACATCAGTACCCGTGAAGCAAAAGAAGAATTAGTTGGACAAGATCTGCCACTGAAATTCCTAGAAGTTGATGAAGAAAGAAACCGTCTAGTCTTGAGTCATCGTCGAGCTTTAGTTGAGCGCAAGATGCACGGTTTGGAAGTGAGTCAGGTGGTCAGAGGTTCTGTAAGAGGTATTAAACCATATGGAGCATTTATAGACATTGGTGGAGTCAGTGGACTATTACACATCTCAGAAATCTCTCACGAACATATTGATACACCCAGCACCGTCTTTAATGTCAATGATGAACTGAAAGTAATGATTATTGATTTAGACGCAGAAAGAGGGCGGATTTCTCTCTCGACCAAACAACTCGAACCCGAACCAGGGGATATGCTTAAAAACCGCGAGTTGGTTTTTGAAAAAGCCGAGGAAATGGCCGAAAGATATCGTCAAAAACTTAAAGCAGAAGAGGAAGGACAGGACATTAGTGAAATCATAGAAGATATTCCACTAGCTTCTGAGGAAGAAGACCTGATCATTTCAGCTACAGAAGAATAGTATTTTAGAACCATTATAACTGCCAGACGCTTAGAGATTACCCAGATAACTCTGTGGGTCTTCTCTTTCTAGAATTTCCCTTGCTTGAAAGTCTTTCTACACTCAAGCAGAGGGGATTTTTTTTAAGGAGAGACGTAAGCCTTTAAAGATATTTAGGGAACCCACCCGAAACAACCACCACTATCATCCTTGGAAATTAAGCAATATTCACAAGCATTATTAGCCCTTTGGGCCACTAAGCGTCTTAATTCTCTGGAAATATAAGTTCGAGACAAAATTAATCTTTAGTGAGATTGATTTGATTGAGTTTGCCTAATTATGTGTGCTTTAGCTTTAGCTAATCGAATAATATGTTCTAGCACTAACACTTAACTTAGTTCTTTTTGTTCTTCTGTCCTTAATTTCTCCATTTTTGCTCGATAAATGAGGTTTTCTAGCCGTTCTTCTGCACTGTCAGAGTATTGGAAGTTCACCAAGGTTTCTGGTGTAACTCCTGCCGCCAAAAAATCGATAAACTCGTCATAAATTTTCTGTTGATTTTGAATTGATGTGGTCATTGTTTTTTTTCTAAATTTAGTACTCTTTACATTCTAAGGGATCATCTCTTCCCAAAGTAAGCTTTACCCATAAAATAGTAAATAAGTTCTATAGTGGGTGGCTGATTGATTTACCTTAACAGAGTTAAGGGGCGCACCTGCCTGAAATCTATTAACAAAACTTATACATAATATTGATTCTTTTTTAAAAATACTTTACATATAGTTTTCTGAATGGTGATAGACTTTATCATAGGCAATAAACAATAGCTTGTTTAAGCAAGTATAAATAAAACCCTTGGTTAACCATTGAGTATTCACCTCCAAAAAAGCGGAGAGTGAGTGCAAGGAGAATCTATGTCAAATTTTTCCCGCAGAAAATTCATTTCAACAGCAGCCATCTCAACTGTCAGTGCAACATTACTAAAAGGATGTTTAGGGAATCCACCCGAAACAGCAACAAATACAACACCTACACCTACTACAACAGAGGTCAGTAGTCCAAGTACATCTACAGCAGGAACACAGGTAGAGTCCACTTCTATTAAATTGGGTTACTTACCCATTGTGGAGTCAGCACCTTTAATCATTGCCAAAGAAAAAGGCTTCTTTGCTAAACATGGGATGACTGATGTTGAGGTAGCTAAACAAGCAAACTGGGGTGCCGCTAGAGATAACGTAGAAATAGGTTCTGCAGGTGGTGGAATAGATGGTGGACAGTGGCAAATGCCCATGCCTTATCTGATTTCTCAGGGCATAATCACCAAAAATAGCACTAAAATACCAATGTATATACTTGCTCAATTAAATACGCAAGGGAACGGTATTGCCATTGCTAAAAAACATGAAGGTAAAAAAGTCGGACTAGATCTAAAAGAGGCTAAAGGCTATCTAGTCGGATTAAAAGGAACAGGAACCCCCTTTAAAGCAGCCTATACCTTCCCCAAAGCTAACCAAGATTTTTGGATACGTTACTGGTTAGCAGCAGGTGGTATTGACCCAGATAAAGATGTCAATTTAATTACAGTCCCGGCCGCCCAAACAGTCGCCAACATGAAAACTGGCACCATGGATGGATTTAGTACGGGAGACCCTTGGCCTAATCGACTAGTCAATGAAAAAATCGGCTTTATTAGTGCCTTGACTGCAGAAATTTGGCCCTGTCATCCAGAAGAGTATCTAGCAGTACGAGCAGACTGGGTGGATAAAAATCCCAAAGCGGCCAAAGCACTTCTTAAAGCTGTTATGGAAGCACAGCAATGGTGTGACAAACCAGAAAACCGTGCTGAATTAGCCCAAATAGTCTCTAAACCTGGTTATTTCAATGTACCTGTGAATGTTTTAGAAGCACCTTTCCAGGGTAAATATGACTTAGGTGATGGTAAACCCCTAATTGATGACTTTCAAAAAGGCACCCTTTATTGGAAAGATGCAAAAGGCAGTGTTTCCTATCCCTATAAGAGTCATGATCTTTGGTTTTTAACGGAAAGTGTCAGATGGGGTTTCTTGCCTCCAGATACTCTAGGTAAAGCGAAAGAATGGATCGACAAAGTGAACAGGGAAGACCTTTGGAAAGAAGC
>CASBQB010000167.1 GCA_949127655.1 Chroococcales cyanobacterium PMM_0086
AGCTTTAAAAAGTTTCTTTGGTTGGTTTAAGGAAACCTATCGAGACGCGCTTGTCGGTGATGATCCAACTAAAACGGTCTCCCTCAATAAGTTGCCTTCGCCGCCAGCACGGGATTTGACTGATAGGGAAGTAGACGCTTTACATACGGCTTTGTTAGAGCGTCCTATTGAAACGAGGCGGCGAGATACCGCTCTTGTCTGCGTCTTGTTACACGGACTGCGGGCGGGGGAAGTAGCAGCCCTCAGTAAGGGGGATTATGATGGGGTACGGCTCCACATCCGTAAGGGAAAGGACGATAGTAGTGGGACGGTTCCTCTTAATCAGGAGGCTCGTAGTGCGTTAAATTCCTACCTGCAAGACTTAAGGAGTGCCAAAGGGGAGCAGTTTTCTCCTAAAAATCCTCTCTTTCTCTCTCACAGTCCCATTCAGGGCGTTTCCCCTCGGTTGGGTTACCAAGGAATTTACTATTTGATTAAGGAACTAGGGCTTGTGGCAGGTATTGAGAATCTTACACCCCACCGTCTACGACATACCTACGCAACAAAACTGTTACTTATGGGGATGGATAGCCTTCACGCTAGAACACTCACCCGCCATAAGTCAGAGGTTAGTTTCAAGCGTTACGCAAAACGGGCATTAGAAACTGCAGCAGAACGGGCTTTCTATCAGGCGATTGGAGAAGAACCACCCTCTACTACTTAGATTCTATGCAGAAGAAATTTAGCTCTACAACAGAACATGGCTCTATTGTAGATGGTGAGCTATCTTTGGTCATATACAACTGCTCACTATAAATCGTTTACAGTGAGCAGTTGTTAGTAATTAAATAGTATAGTTTGTTGACTTGTCGGGTGGTATCTTTTTACTCCTTATGAGCAGTAGTGAAGCGCAAAAATAACATTGGTAGTCAGCGCTATTTTCCTGAACATATTAGAAAAAGTTTTAAAAGTACGAAGAGTATTGTTTTTTTGTTCTATTATGGATAAAATTACCTATAGATGTTAATAAATGTAGTTATTATTATCCATGATGAAAGACAAAATAGCGGACATTACTGCGCCTAGTGTTGCGATGCGTCTGCTTAAAAAGAAGGGAGGGCTGATTAGAACGGCTGAGGCTATAAGTGCTGGTATCCATCCACGCTCGCTTTATTATCTAAGAGATAGTGGATTTATTGAACAGATATCGCGGGGAGTGTATCGCCTATCGGAACAGGAACCAATCGGAAACCCCGATTTGGTGATAGTAGCAGTACGAATACCAAAAGCAGTTATCTGTCTAGTTTCTGCGCTTGCTTTTCATGAGATTTCAACACAAATTCCTCATACGGTTGAGATTGCACTTGCAACAGGTGCCGAATCTCCTTTAATAGATTATCCACCTATTTCTATTCATAGATTCTCTTCCTCAAGCCTAATGGCTGGGATAGAAGAGCATCTAATTGATGGTGTAACTGTTAGGGTGTACAGTGCAGAAAAAACACTGGCAGACTGCTTTAAGTTCCGCAATAAGCTAGGAATGGATGTAGTTTTAGAAGCTCTAAGACTGTACAAAACAAGGATGAAATTTAATATTGAAGAACTGCTTAAGTATGCTCGAATTTGTCGTGTTGAGAATGTGATGAAACCTTACCTTGAAGCAATTGTATGAGCGCCAAATCATCTAAAAACAATCCTGCATCAATACATCAACGCCTTTTAAATAAAGCAAGAAATGAACAGAGGCCATTCAATGAGCTACTTCAGTATTATGCGATAGAAAGGTTTCTTTACCGATTATCACAATCGAATCATACTGACAAATTTATTCTTAAAGGTGCTTTAATGCTCAGGGTATGGGGTTCAGAGAGAGTTTCGTCCAACTAAAGACATTGATATGTTGGGTAGAACTAGCAATGAAGAAAACAGTATTATTAGACTTCTTCAAGAAATTATTTCTGTGGAGGTTTCTCCTGATGGATTGACTTTCAATGCTGGCTCTATTCAAACCGAAAGAATTGCAGAGGATGCTGATTATGAGGGTATCCGAATTTGTTTTCAAGGAAGTCTTGGTTCAGCTAAAGTCAAAATGCAGATTGATATTGGTTTCAGTGATGTTATCTTCCCAGAACCTCAAGAGTCTAATTTTCCAACCATACTGGACTTTCCTCCCCCAAGACTGTTATGTTATAGTCGTGAAAGTGCAATTGCTGAAAAATTTGAAGCTATGCTGAAGCTTGGTGAACTAAACAGTCGGATGAAGGACTTTTATGATATTTGGTTGCTTTCCCGACAATTTGATTTTGATGGCGAGATACTAGCCGAAGCACTCAGGTTAACACTGGAACGTAGACATACGAATCTTAGAGAAGAAATAGTAGCTTTTACTTCTGGATTTGTTGAGGCTAAACAAATTCAGTGGAAGAGTTTTTGTGAGCGCATTCAACAGAAGCACCTATCTCAAGAGTTTGCACAGGTCATCTCAACCATTAAGAAATTTCTATTCCCACTTATCTCTGCGCTTTTGAATGGGACACCAATTCCGACTAAATGGATAGCGCCTGGTAAATGGACTTGACACTTATATAATTTAGAGTGGATATTTCTACTGTTTTATTGGATTGTGCAGCAGTATTGTAAAGCTGCAGGGATAAGTAAGTCTATGTCACCTCATCGTATTCGTCACAGTAGCATTACAGCCGCTTTGGATGCTACTAATGGGAATGTACGCCCCCGTGCAGAAATTATCTCGTATAGTCCAGATTGAGACTTTGATGATTTATGACGACAACAGGCATTCCGACCAGTTGGAGATTTCTACGCTACTAGCAGATATGGTTTAATTGAGGATTCGTCCATCTTCTCCTGTTTTCTTCTGTAAAACAAACTGACTATTATTAGCAATAACTACCTCATAACGCTCATCTAATCCTTGTCGAGTAAGTGCTCTTTTAACAGCGATATGAGCAAAATATATCTGTTTCTGTTTTTGGCTCTGTGAAATACTTTCAGCATGAACACGATAATAATATAAAGGTTGTGGTAGATGATAAATCTTAGTAACTTCCGATAGTCTTAAACATAAATCATAGTCAATTGCTACTTCAAAAAAAGAATCTATTCCTCCAGCAATTTCAAAGGCTGACTTTCTAATAAGTCTGAAATGAAATGTCATAAAATCAACTAATAATCGTTCTTTAGAGTAAGGAATTCGACAACGATTGCCAATATCTAGTAATCTGCCAGTTCCATCAATGACAAAGTAATTGGTATAGACTAGCCCAATATTAGGATAACTATTTAGAATAGTTATTGTTTCTTGTAGGGCTTTTTGTGCTAAAATGTCATCACTATCAATCCAACCTAAGTATTCTCCTTTAGCTAGTTGATGTGCTTGAATTAAAGCTTTAACTCTTCCTTGATGTGGAGTGCTGATAACACGAAAGCGATGATCTTGTTGGGCATAATTTTGGGCTATAGATAGTGAAGAATCTGTAGAACCATCATCTAAACAAATAAGTTCAAAATGAGGATAAGTTTGTGCTAAAATACTGTCTAAAGCGGATTTTAGATACTGGTCCCTATTGTAAATTGTCATGATAAGGGAGACTTTAGGCATAACTTGTTACTGCTATGGTCTTTTAGGATTAAGTATAGTCATCTGACGCTCTCCAAGCTATTTATTTAAGGCTATTCATCTCGGTTACAACAAAGAAGAGCATAATGTTCATAATCTTTGAATCTGCATAGGAAAGCATAATTTCCATCAGGACGAAATAACGCACCTAATCCAAACGCCACTATCTTTTGATAACAAGTTATAGTAGGAATTGGAATAATGAATTGATATCCTACAGGTCTATAACAAAAGGGATCATATAATCGTTGTTGTTCATATAAATTTTTGAGTCTTTTCAACTGCTTTACTTGATATAAGGCTTGTTGAATTACCTTTTTTTGTTTCCCACTCACCCAGAAAAAAGATATTTCTTCATCAGTCATAAAAGATTTAACTCTCAAATTAGCTTTAGCAAATTTTAAGAGAGAATATTTAGATAAGCTAGGAACAAAAATTTCCTCGTAATAATATTCACCTGTTAATAAACGTTCTTTAAAATCTGGATGGAGGGTTTTTCCTAAAATTTCATATAACAAGTCAAAATTAGTAATTATATTGAATCCATAAGTTTCAACAAGTAATTTTTGCCATCTTGCACTATTAAATCCAACAATTTTTTCAGCTTGTTCTACTAAACTCTGAAAAGATGCTAGATTTTTACTAGTAAAAGCTTTAAATCTCCGTCCTGGAAGTTTCCAACTTGCCCAAGTTCCAATCACTACTATTTCTCTCATTTCAAATTCTTTAAATTCAGAAGATAAAGAAAGACTATTTGGGACAGGTATAGTTAGACATTGATAAATTAATTCATTCATATTAAATATATGTTTAATCGAAATTAGGTTCATTGTACCAAGAAGACCTGATGATTTTACCATACCTACTAGATTTAGAAGATTCTTCAAGAGATTCCCAAAAATAAGAATTAATCCGTTCTACATAACTCATCTCAGAATCTACTGGACAAAAGTACATAGATTCTACAGTTACTCGATAACCTTTTGGTAAGGTTTTCCAGTAGATTGGGTTCCATGGTTCAAGACACTCCCAAGCTTCACTACCAGGACGATGCCATTCATTGCGAAGAAGTCCAATTGCCAAGCTTGTTTCTAGGACATGTTTCTTGGCATTCATTAGTTCTATTTTTGCTATATCGTTATGATCATGAAACGATATATTTGGTAAATAAATATCCCAGTTGGGACGAGTAAATGATTCCCATTTGACACCCCCTTTAGGTGTTAATTTATATAAAAAATCATAATTTTCCTGATTTAAAATATTCTCAATCTCAGATTCTACTAAATTAAGAGTTTTAAGAGTTTCTTCTTCCTCATCATATTGTAATAACCTTAGATCACCATTTTTAACCAAAGCCGTTGCAACTTTAATTATGTCAGAGGCGGGTATGTCGTCATAGTCATTAATAACATTACCTAAGGACGCATTATACTGTAAAGGCTCTTGCAAAATCAAATATTCTATTCTATTATTTTTGTGGAAATCTGTCTTTTTGCTCATTATCTTTAATATTAAGTATAGCAAATTCTTGTATAAGCTTTGGGTTACCAGAACTGTCATCACAACACCAACAAAAAGCTAGCGTTCCTATACTTATTTTTTCCTTCTGGTATGGGACTTTCTTGAGAACATTAATATGTTTTGGTCTATGATAGTTTTTATCGTAATCTGTTTGAGGGATTTTACATCTATCAGCCCCTGTAGCATCAGCAGCCTGAAACGTGAGTTGACTAGCATCTGGCGTTGATCCTAATTGACCATATTTTGTTTTTCTTAGTTCTTTGAACATTTGAAAAATCATGTCTGTATTTTTAACTTCCCCATCTCCTCGCCTTGGATTTGGATATTTATAAGCACCATATTCTGGAAATCCTAGACGTCCCATTATTATTACTTGGCAATGAACGTATCCTTTAGTTGTTGAATCAGTATCACACGTTTTTTTCTTCTCATCACAATTAGGACTGGGAACAACAGGTTTTTCTTCATCTTTTTTCTCAGATGAGGGAGACTTTGAGGGAGTTTTTTGTTCAGTTGTTGGCTGATTAGAATTAGTTGTTGGACTAGTTGTTGGTTGTTTTTGAAATAAGTCTTTTATACCATTAAAAATAATTCCGATCCCTGTCCCTATCGCTATTCCAGCAGCATCACATATATCTGGACGAGGATCATCCCAACTACAAGCTCCTTTCCCAGTAGGATCGACAAAATTAGTAGGACTATTCCCCACATACCGATATAAATTACTATCCCCTGCAACAAACCCAATTGGATCTACACTAATAAACCTCCCATTTGCTGAATCATAATATCTCGCATCATAATAATACAGTCCAGTCTCCTTATCTAACTCTTGTCCTGTATAAGCAAAGCGGAACTCTACTGTAGAATTAGTTTGACTAGTAATATTCCCAAAACTGTCATAGACAATATGATTTAGAACAAGACCACTACCATCAATTACATCCCTGACACTTCCCTCATGATCTACTAAAGCCCATAAAACAAGTCCTGTGGCAGTCTCATCTGCTAATATCTGATTATCTCCCACCCCATAGAGATAACGATGAGTTTGTGTACCACTACCATCAAATACTAGAACAAGATTATTACCATCATAAACATACTCCTCTTTGGTAGTAGTCCCACCAACAATGACAGTCTTAGCAATACGTTTATCATTCACATCGTAGGTATAATCTACTTCCTCAGTAACTACCCCACTACTATCGGTCGTAATAACCTGTGTTAGTCTATTCCGATAATCCCAACTATAATTCGTTACCTCAGAAGTCGCAATATTAGTTCGTTTAGTCCGATTACCTTCACCATCATATTGATAATTATAAGTACCATCTGAGGAAAGTTGATTATTGTTACCAGTACTGTAACCTGTGTTAGTCCTGTTTCCATTATCATCATAAGTATAGGACTCACCAGTCCCACTTGCACCAGTTAACTGATTTGTATTGTCATAAGAATAGTTATTCGTACCATCAGCAGAAATAAGTTGTGTAATCCTGTTAGCGTTGTCATAGCTGAAGGTATAGTTAGCTTCATTAGTACCGTTATGACTATGATTGAGGCTAATTAATCTTCCTGCTGTATCATAGCTATAAATACTGTTAGCCACTGAATTAGTACCCGTCAAATCACTATAACGATTAAGACCCGTCAATTCACCAGCCGCATCTATAGTATAGTCAACCCGTTTATCAGTCACTCCTAGACCACTTTGAGTTATCCTAGTAGTCCTGTTGAGAACATCGTAACTATAATTAGTAGTGGCTCCTGTCACACCATTAATAGTATCAAGAGTAGAAAGACGATTACCTGCTGCATCATAACTATAGTTAAGCAAGACTATAGGAACTCCTGTTGTCCCTAGATTATCTACATTCGTTAACTGGTTAATAGCATCATAAGTATAGTGATAAACTGAATTAGCGTCATTTGAAGCTATTAAGTGACCATCAGCATCATAGGTATAAGTAAAGGTATGAATAGCATTACCAGAACTATCTAACCAAATCTCTTGAGTTTCCCGATTGAGATTATCATAAGTAAAATCACGAATACGACCATCTCTATCACTTTGGGCTATCAAATTCCCATCAGCATCATAGCTATAGGTACGAGTTTTCCCCAGAGAATTAGTTTCACTGGCCAGTCTATTTAAAACATCATAAGTATAGCTCGTAGTATTATTATTAGGGTCAGTCAGACTAGCGACATTACCATTAACATCATAAGTGGTTGTAGTTATCTTTCCATTAGCATCAGTAACAGTAGTTTGACGACCTAGACTATCATAACCATAGTGGGTAGTATTTCCTACTGCGTCTGTTACCGCAATGACCTGATTATTCAAATCATAAGTGGTAGTAGTCGTATGTCCTAAATTATCAGTTACAGTTGTTTGATTATTGTCAGCATCATAACCATAATGAGTAGTTCTTCCCAAAGCATCTGTTTGAGTTAAAACATTCCCATCAGCATCATAAGTTGTAGTTGTTGTATGATTTAAAGCATCTGTAACACTTATCTGCTGGTTGTTAGCATCATAAGCATAAGTAGTAGTATTACCTTTGGCATCTGTTTGAGTAGCTACATTGCCATTAAGATCATAAGTGGTAGTAGTCGTATGTAAGAGTGCATCTGTAACAGTAGTTTGACGACCATTAAGATCATAACCATAATGAGTAGTATTCCCTAAAGCATCTTTGACCGCAATCACCTGATTATTCAAATCATAGGTTGTAGTAGTCGTGTATCCTAAAGCATCTGTAACAGTGGTTTGATTCCCATCAGCATCATAGGTATAATTCGTTGTATGTCCTAAGGCATCAGTCTCACTTAAAACCTGACCATTAGCGTCATAAGTTGTAGTGGTTGTCTTCCCACTAGCATCTGTAACAGTGGTTTGACGATTTAGAACATTATAACCATAATAAGTAGTATGACCATTAGCATCAGTCTCACTTAGAACATTCCCGACAGCATCATAAGTGGTAGTTGTAGTATGTAAGAGTGCATCTGTAACACTAGTTTGACGGTTCCGACTATCATACTGATAAGTTGTTGTATGCCCTAACGCATCAGTCTCACTTAAAACATTCCCATCTTTATCATAAGTCGTCTTAGAAATACCCCCATTAGCATCTATCACCTTAACCTGACGACCCAAATCATCATAGACATACTGTGTCTTATGTCCTAGTGCATCAATTTGAGCTATTAACTCATTAGCAACATCATACTGGTAAGTAGTAGCTATACCCAAAGCATCAACACTTCTAATTAACCTTCCTCTGGAATCATAAACAGAGTTAGTCTGATTCCCGTTAGCATCAATAGACGCAGTATTATTATTATCTAAATCATACTTAGGCTTAGTTGTTGTCCCATCAGAAAGAATAGTCTCAGTCAAACGATTCCGACTATCATAAAGATATTGAGTAGTATGTCCTAATGGGTCAGTTGTGGCAATTAGATTACCTGCATTATCATATGTATTCTGAGTCATTCCCCCATTAGCATCTGTCGTCTTAATCAACCTTCCCATTGCATCATAGACATTACTAGTAGTATGTCCTAATGGGTCTGTAACAGTAAGTTGATTCCCCATTGAATCATAGGTATAGAATGTACTCTTACCTTGTTCATCTATAGTCTTAGACAATAGGTTCATTATATTGTACTGAGACTCAGTTCTATGCCCTAACTCATCAATAAAAGCAGTTTGATTCCCTGCCGCATCATACTCAAACTGTTGAGACGCTTGATTTGAAGTACCGACAGCAAAAGTAGTCTTAATCAGACGACCATAACTATCATACTGATAATTAGTCACTCTTCCATTTGGGTCAGTTTCCGACGCTAGTTGACCCCGCGCGGTATATGTATAAGAAGTTATCACATCATTAACACCTCCAGTCCCCACCACATGGTCAACAGAAAGAAGTTCTCCTTTTGAATCATAAGTATAGAGAGTTTGACGACCTAACTCATCAGTTTCACTAGCTACCTTATTGAAAATGGGGTCATAAGTATAAGTGTGGATAATTAACACATTACTACTAACCGAAGAAAAACTATTGAGACTAATAGTTAAGTTATTACTTCCAGAATTAGCTGTAACCCAATCTAACTTACCATCCCCGTTAAAATCACCTAAACCAATCGAAGTGGGATTAGAACCCACTAGAAACTGCTTATCCCCTTGGAAAGTCCCCTGAGCATTGCCTAATAACACTGAAACTGTATTATCTGAGAGATTAGTTACTAATACATCTAACTGACCATCCCCATTCACATCTGCTAGAACTAGAGCACTAGGATTAACCCCTACCTGATAATCAGTCAGAGTAGCAAAAGTGCCATTCCCATTATTTAATAACACTGAAACTGTATTACTACTACGATTAGTGACAATCAAGTCAGACTTGCTATCCCCATTCACATCGACTACTGCCAACCCACTAGGACTACTCCCTACAGCATAATTAGTCAGAGTAGCAAAAGTGCCATTCCCATTATTTAATAATACTGAAACTGTATTACTGTTACGATTAGTGACAATCAAGTCTAACTTACTATCTCCATTCACATCTTTTAGAACTAGAGCACTAGGATGATAGCCGACAGCATAATCTATTTGACTGCCAAAAGTACCATTACCATTATTTACTAGAACTGAGACCGTATTACTACCAGAATTAGCTACTACTAAGTCAGACTTACCATCTGAGTTGAGATCCCCTAAAGCTACTGCAACAGGATTAAAACCAACAGCATAGTCTACAGGTGTTCCAAAGTACCCATTCCCTTGTCCCAATAAAATAGATAGATTATTACTACTAGTATTAACTACTATTAAATCAGGCTTACCATCAATATTCACATCGGACACAACGACTGATGTTGGTTGATTACCCACGGTCAAATCTTGTAAAGGAACAAAAGTTCCATCCCCATTGCCTAATGCTTCCGAAACTGTATTACTGAAGGAGTTAGCACTGACCACATCCAAAATACCATCCCCATTGAGGTCACTGACAGTAACGGCAACAGGTACTGAACCCGTAGCTAGATTGGTTAAACTATCTTGAATAAAAGTACCATTTCCTCTGCCAGCAAGAATACTTACCCATTGACTATTTTGATAACCTACTACCAAATCTACTTGACCGTCATCATTGACATCAGCTAAAGTTACAGAATCAGGGTTAGAACCAATCACTCGATAATCAGTCGCAGCAGCAAAAGTGTCATCTCCGTTATTTAATAAAACAGATACAGTATTAGTATTGGGGTGAGCAATAATTAGATCTAACTTACCATCCCCATTGACATCGCCTACCATTACAGATAAAGAACCGACTGAATAATTAGTTAGATTACTGAAACTACCATTACTATGTAGAACGGTAATAGCATCGTTAGAGGTTAGAACTATATCCCCTGAATTATTAGGACTTAACCAACTACGGATATTTCCTGAAGATAGAGGAGTTGTATTGAGAGTTTTCTTGACAGAAGCATCAAAGGTTCCTCCTCCCTTAGCTAAAGCAACTGAGATGGTGTTATCAGAGTTAGTGGTCACTAAATCTAACTTACCATCCCCATTAAAATCTGATAAAACAAGTGAATTTGGGTTGTTTCCTATTGCATATTTGGTCTCAGCCGCAAAAGTCCCATCCCCATTGTTTAACAGGACAGAAACACCATCATTGACTATTATTAAATCTAATGAACCATCACTATTGACATCATTTAAAACAACAGAACTTAAAATGTTTTCTAGTGTATATTCAGTCTCAGCCGCAAAAGTCCCATCCCCATTATTTAACAGAACAGAAACACTATTATTATTGACTGTAATTAAATCTAATGAACCATCACTATTGACATCATTTAAGACAACTTTCGTGACACCTCCATTTATCGTATAGTCTGTTTCAGTAGCAAAGATGCTATTTCCCTGATTTAACCGTACAGATATATGACCAGAACCTGCAGTAATTAAATCAGGCTGAAGATCCCCATTGACATCATTTAAGACAACATTCGTGACACCTCCATTTATTGTATAGTCTGTTTCAGTACCAAAAGTCCCATTACCTTGATTGAGTCGTACAGATATATTTAAACCTACAGTAACTAAATCTAAACTACCATCCCCATTTAAATCCGATAAAACAAATGAAGTCTGTGTACCATTACTTGTTGGGATGAGATAGGAAGTTGAAGGGGCAAAAGTCCCATTACCTTGATTTAGCAGTATATCTACTTCATCGCCGCCATATCCTGTACCAACTGCTACCACTAAATCAGGCTGACCATCGTTATTGAGGTCTTGGAGTTGGGCTTCTTTGATAGGTCCCCCCAGACTATAGTCAGTTTTGGCAGCAAAAGTCCCCTGACCCTCTCCTAACAGGACTGAGACAGTATCATCCGAATTGGTAGCAATCAGGTCAGCTATACCATCCCCATTGACATCGGATAATAAAACAGAATCAGGGTTATTTCCCACTACATAATCAGTCTTTGTTCCCAATGTGCCATTGCCATTATTTAAAAGCACCGAGACTGTATTACTACCAGAATTGGCTGTAACTAGGTCGGGTTTCCCATCCCCATTGAGATCTATAGCAATAGCTGAGGTAGGATTAGCACCTACTTCATATTGAGTACTGGTGACAAAAGTTCCATCCCCCTTACCCAACAAGAAGCCTTGAGTTCTATCCTGCGTGTAGACTAAATCTAGCTTAGTATCCCCATTGACATCAGCTAGTGCTAGAGAATCAATTCCATTTTGGAGATTAGTATTAGCATAGAAGAGCTCCCCTTGAATACTCCCATTACCATTTCCTAGGAATACGCCTAAACCAGGATAGCTCCCTGTATAAGCAATAACTAGGTCAAGTTTCCCATCATTGTTGACATCGCCTACTGTTACTGCTGTTGGGTTACTTATTAAAGAAATAGTAGTGACAGAATTAAAATTAAAGCCTTGACCATTTCCCAACAAGACAGAGAGAGTCCTATTGTTAGAATTAATTCCTATTAAGTCAGGTATTCCATCATTATTCAAGTCGGTTGTTGTAACAAATGTGAGACTGCTATTGGTACGATAAATCTGATTAGCAAATAAAGAACCATTAGTAAGGGGAGTGGAAGTACTTTGAGAGATTGTCTCCTGAACTGTCAGAACATTCCCTTGACTATCATAGGTGTAGTTAGTCGTGTTACCCCGTGCATCAGTTGTTTGGGTGACTAAGTTCTGGTTATTGCGTGTAGTGCTGCTTCCTGGTCCTACTCCATCAATTGACCCAGCACCAGACCCAAATTGATCAATAAGAGTATTGGTTACATGGCCATTGCCATCAGCTGAGCTACCTGTTAGTTGACTAAAGAGAACTGCATTGGGGGCTGTAAAAGAATCTATCGTTTGATTGGCAGGATACAGTCCGATTGTTAGGGCTGGTGAGATCTGTACCACTGAACCGTCTTTGAGAGTAGCTTGTGTCACCCTTCCTGCAAAATCATAATCATCTTGACCATGATTCCCCATCGAGTCAGTAGCACCTGTCATGTGATGACTGCTATCATATTCCCAAATGGTTAGAGCAGTATTTGGCTCTTTAACCTGGACTAAATTTCCCGCCGCATCATAGAACATTTTGGTAACTCGTCCAGTTGGGTCAGTAATACTACTAACCCGATTACCACTATAAGTAAGGGTGGTTGTTAGTCCCACTGGGTCTATCATCTGAAGTAGACGACCAGTAGCATCATAGATATATTGAGTAATATTACCTATTGGATCAGTGACGGTAGACAGTTGATTTTGAGCATTAAAGTGATAGACAGTCTGGTCGAGTAATGTACGTTGGAAGGTTCCATCACTTAGCTGCACCAAGGTGGAAAAGTCTCCAGATGGAGGACTATAAGCACCTCCTGTTGTGGTAGGAGCATAAAATAATAATTGTGTGCCATCTCCATCTACCAACAAGACAGAACCATCACTATTTGAGACAATTTGTTCTACTCCTTGTAATCCCCAACCTGCTCCAAAGGAACTATTAATACTATTGACAGTGACTAACTTACTAAAACTAGGCTCAGAGAAAGAACCTCCCACCACCCCATAAGGAATTAAGCCAACTGAAAGCCCATAAGAGTAAACACCAGTCGGAAGATTAGTTAAATCAGCTTGTAAGGCTGCTTGTAACTGGCTAGATGAAGAATATCCCTGTGGAAGTGACCAGAAATTATATCCACTACCTGGGAGTCCTACAGTACTTCCAGCTGCGCCAGGGACTTGATATGTTAAATTCCCCTCCGTGATGGAGAGCGTCGCAGCTAGTCTAAGAATACTTGTTGAACGCCCTGAATCTCCAAAAAGAGCACTAAAATTGATAATTGGTGTCGGGTTGGCTCTTAATGAATCATAATGTAATGTCAATCCACGTGTAACGCCTAGTGAGGAGTAAGTAACCAAGCTATGGTCTTCTGATACTACACCTGTATCTAAGTTGGCATCCGAGTTAACTCCTGTTGTACAGTTACATGGTGGAGTTCCACCAGGAGGTGGGTTATTAATTTGAGGTGGACCTACTGGCGGCACAAAGAAATGCCAACTACTATTCCTTATCCCCCCAGCTATAGTATTAATAACCGTCCCATCTGCACTAACTTGACCTATCCCCACTTTGTCAAAAGTACCTGTATTGGGATTAATTGACCACAAGTCCATCAAAGTCCCCGCACTATAACCATCTATATTAGGTAAAGTTAATAATGCTGGTGTATTAAAGACCATATCTCCAGGTTGTATGGTCACAACTAAGTCAGGATGCAAGTTCTCTGGTAAAGCTGCAGGCGTTAAATTGGTAGGTACTTTAGTAATACTAACTATCCCAGCAAAAGCATTCCCATTCTTATCAAACAAACTATTAGCAGCTACTGTGACACTAGCTCCACTCAGGTTAGAATTAGTAACAATGGTCTCAGTATGGGGTTAAGCAACGATTCGCGAAATTTACTATCACATCTCACCTCAAAGCTATACGCAGAGATGGTTTCAGCCATTGATTTTTTCTGATGCAGAATCTGCAAGTACTGTAGATTCAA
>CASBQB010000168.1 GCA_949127655.1 Chroococcales cyanobacterium PMM_0086
AAAAACCTCGTTCCAAGTTTCCTGCCAGAAAACCAATTCACAGAGGAACAGGTCTCAAAAAAGCCCCTCTCTCTTTTACTATTCTAAGTACTGCTTAAAGCTTAACCAAGAAGTATTGGACCAATCAATACTTCCATAATTTTAGATTTTTAATACAAAATTAATATTCCAAGAGTTGAATCACTATCTAATCTTTGAATATCAGATAAGTGCAAGCGTAAGATTGTCTCAATTTCTACAGTAGAACAATTACCTCGTCTAATCCAAATGACTTTAGGGGGAAAGCCTCGTAAAACAAGTAACTCATTATAGTCGCCGTCTCTGGTAACAATTGTAAAATCATTATTCTGAGCATATTTCCATATTTGGTGATCGTCTGCTTGCTCCATTTCTAGCAGATAAACATGAGTTGAGCCAGGAAAAACCTCCGCAAACTGTTTTACTAAACGTGGTGATAAGTTATGGTCAAATAGTAACTTCATGTATATATCAGACTTGTATTTAAAAGTTACACTTAAGCAATGACTACCCTACGGTCAACATGACTGAATTAGTAAAGTTTGACGTTCACGATCTGCTGCAAAAGCAAGACAAGCTAAAATGTCTTCCTGAGTTAAATATGGGAAATCTTCCAGTATTTCTTCATAAGTCATACCACCAGCCAAATATTCTAAGATGTCATACACTGTAATTCGCATTCCTCTAATACAGGGTTTACCACTGCGTTTTCCAGGTTCAATTGTAATGATGTCATGGTAGTCCATAAAACAAAAATAGATCATATCCTCCAAAAGTTATCTGTATCAGGAAAGACGCTCATATAGCTTTTTGTTCTTATTTAGTACATAGTCAACAGCTTTCTCAAAATCATTATTTTTAAGAGATAGTGGTAGTTCTTCTATAGATTGATGTTGCAAAGAGGTAAACATACTTTTAAGACTTACTTTTAGATTATTTATCCAACTCATTAAAATCATCTTCTCCTTAATATAGCCAATCACCAAATCAAAGATATTCCTGTAAGTGGCATTCTACTATCACAACTTATAAGCGGTAAACCAAGATGAAAAGCTGTAGCAACAATTATTCTGTCAGGCAAATCAGGTACATAACTACGAGGTACTTTTTCTAGAGCATTGACGACTTCAGCAGTCAAATCAGCTAAGATAAACCCGCTATTACCAGTCAGTAATTCAGCATCTAATTGAGATTTAAGCTGTGGTAAAATGCGCCCTTTCTCTTGTAGATAAATTATCTCTACTAAACAAATGACTGGAATATAAATAACAATTTCACCACGATCACACTGTTCAAAGGCTTGGTTAGCCGCAGAACTCAAGCGTGGACTATCTTCCAAATACCAAATCAAAGCATGGGTATCTGTTACCGCATTGCTCATTAAATATCCTCACGAGGGAAATCAGCCCACATCTGCTGTTTTACTTGTGCAATATCTGCATCACTGATATTAGCACCTCGCCATAACCCACGTAAAGACTTCCGAGGTTTATAAGTTGTATTAGCCAACTGTAGCTTAATATCAGGAGTTATTTTTTCAATCAGACGTACCTTATCAATTAGTGAAAGCTGTTTAACTAATTCTAAAGCCTCCTCTAGTGTGACGACTTTTGGCATTTCTGTCTCCATTGTGTAGTAGGGGGAACTAAGGGAACACATCGAAAATATTTTGTTAATCTATATTTTAATCTCTCTCCTGGGACTCCTGCGTCTTTTGTGTATAGCCGTCCAGCATTTCTACAAGGTTGTCCATCTCCTGCCAAAAGAGTTGCCCAGATTGCGAGTAGTCTAGCCAGATTTCCTTAACACTCTTAGACTCTGTTTCAACTCCATTATTTACCTGACGACGGACATACAGAGGAATAGAAAGACTATAATCTTGAGTGGTAATCTCATCAAGAGTAGCAACAGTAGCAAAGCCAGGTTCATTAGTAAACTTTTGATAAGCTTCCAGAATCCGAGACTGGTTTTCTGGCTTTAAATAACTTTGAGACTGCACTCTAGCAGCTTCATTCACCCCATCAATAAATAAGATTTTTCCTTGTCGCTCAATCGGTTTACTAGTCCGACAAATAACGATACAGGCTTCCATAGGGGAGTTATAACCACCAATTTGTCTACAGACGCTTATAACAGATTGTTGCGGTCTTAAAGCACTTTTGGGACCATCTACTGCTACCTGTAGTTCATTGGATAGGTCACTAACAATCTTGAATTGAATATTCCTCATACTCTGTAAAGTTGTCTCAATCTTTTGTGGAGAAGGCGATTGAGGTAAATTAGCAATTGCTGTAATATCCTTTCGATACTTGGCAGGAATATTAAAACTATTTTCAGCATCCTTAGCAAGAAGACCACGATAGTATTGAGCTACTTTTTGTACATACCCTTCCTTCTGTTCATCTGGGATTAATAATGTTTCCCAACGCAGCGTTACTGCTGCCATGATTTGATTAGCTATCCGACCAATATCGTTCCCTGCAGCACTGACAGCAATCTCTTCAAAACTACCTTTATATAGTACTTTATCCCTTTTAACCACATCTGGATAACGATTTTCTGGTAATAAAGACTCTTTTATTTCTGCTGTTAGGTTTGGATAACGTTCTGCCCTTTCAAAAGCTAATCTATCCCCATCAAAATCTGCTTGTAGATGTTTAGCAGCCGTAGCAGGATTAATATGAATACACCCATCAAGCCTCATTAATTCAGGGATATGACGGTTTTTAAGAACAATTACACCATTAGAATTAACCAGAGGACTACGCGTGATAATCAGTTCTGCTCCATCAGGCATTCTTGGTACACAAACCTCATCTGAGTCTAAATCTTGATTAGGCTGTGCTAAAGCTGATTGAAATTTAATCGCTCTCCCTAAAGCAATATCTTTCCATTGTCTCTGGAGAAACTTTTGCAACTCCCCAACAACATAAGGATGTTCTAGTAATTGTCCATGATGTTTTAAATCCTTTTCAAGTAAATCGTAGAGGTTTTTTTCATTAGTTTTAATCTCTTCTGTCTCTCCTTCTAGTCCGTCTGAAAAAGAAAATATTTCCTCATCATTCTCAGATACTATATCCGTTTTGAACTTAGCTCTTTCTTTATATGCTTTGACAAAGTGTTCAGCCAAAGAGTAAATATTTTTTTGACTATTAACTAAATCAATGGCTTTCATTTGAAGAACAGGTAATAGATCTTCCTTAACACCTTTAGGATAATTGACGAGAACTTGTGGACCTAAACTCTGTTTTCCATACTCAGCAAGAGATTTTACTCCTATACCAACATCTAAAATATATTCTCCTGGTTGAATAGCATCTTGTCCTTTTCTTCCCTTGAAAGAGCTAGTTGGAAGTATCAAATCATATCGTATTTTGATTTTATCGCCTTGTCTTCTTACAGTACTAGTCAAAGTTTCCAATCTAGCATCAGGAGCAAGAGTTCCTTTGGCAATACGATAAACAGAAAACTCTTCTTGAGGTTTTATCCCTAAGCGAAATTGAAAAGGCGCATTTTTTCGTTCTGTTAATTGTTCAGCTAAACTCAGACTCATTTTGCCATAACAATCACCTACCAGTCTTTTAGCTTGTTCTGGTGGCAAAATACCATTAGTTTCTCCAGTAAGATCATTCACCACTAAAACTCTTACTTTCTTAAGTACAGAAAACTTTTGACAAGGAGTAAAGAGTAAACTGCCATAAGCAGCGCCATCTGAAGGACTAGGATAGACTTTTTCTCGCACTGGTTGATCCAAAAAGTACATCCTTCTACCAGAAGACAACTGCAAGTTCATTCCCTGATATTCTTGTAAATCTTTGGCTTGGACTTTTTGGGGATTAATTTCACCCAAGGCAAATTTAATATCAGGAAAAAGATATTCAGCTAAGCAATTTTTAATCGGTTCTTTAACTTGAAGGTCTTGTTTAAGTCTGGTATCAAAGTGAGATAAATGCAGAGTCATAGAAGAAAACAATATATCAAAAAAAGATAAATTAAAAATGTATTAATCAAACTTTCCAACTCTAAATTTATTAAGTCTAAGAAATTACTAAAAAAACAAATCAGATATTATTAACCTTATTTTTTTGAAGTATTATAGATAAGTAAACGGTCGTATAAATAATCAGAGGTTAATAATGAGTGACGATTCAATCTATATGACGGCACTGGAAAGAAATCTTTATAACGCAGATGGAACAGTTAAACCACACTATCGAAAATCATTGAGAGAGGAAGGAATAACAGATGCACAAATTGCTCAACACGAACGATTTATGAAGGACGAGATAGAGACTAATAAACTTTTTGATTATCGTCCTGAAGCTAGAAGAACTAACCTCAAAGACAGAGCAATTGCAAGAGCTGGATTAGATGTAGAAGAACTATTATCTCAGGGCTATCTAAATGTAGATGAATTAGATGAGATTGATGATACTGACTCATTTAATATAGATGACCTTTTGTAAAACTTAATCTCATTGTTTAAGGGGTTTTTTATTGCCATCAAAGCGAAGAAAATAACAGAGACTTTCTCTAGATTGGCAGACAACTCCTTTGGCAATGAGATTAAGTCCTGTATGAACACCAACCCAGAAAACCAAAGTAATTAAAAGCATTGTCCAAGTCCAAGAATTGATTAGATGACTCCATTGTTTAATACTTTTCCAACGTTGATGCTGTTTAGTACTTTTAAGAAGTAATTTTTGCTTTTCTAGTTTAAGATGAGTTTCATCTTGTTGGATGACAATTAAAAGTCTCTGTTGGATGATTCCGTCGATGATTCTAGCAAGTTCAGCGGGGGTTGGGATTTCTGTAGTTGATACTGATTCCACTGTCTCTCCAGTTCCAGTGTTAAGTACTCGTCGTCCTTTCCCAAACTGCTAGAAGTAGCTTGTTGCCAAAGTTGATCAAAATTGTCTCTCATTTCACCAGTTTCAATCATCTGTTTAAGTCGCATAATGGTGGCTTTGGGAATAACTTTACCCATGATTTCGGCGTGTTGGATACCGATAGAAAGACCCCTTTGGATCGCTTGTTGTTCTAAAGATTTTAAACGCTCTTGTACTTCAGGATTATTCTCAAAATTATTGCTCTTTTCTTTGCCATTAGACTGTAGATTTTTGAAATGGTTAGCTATGTCATCATAGGAGTTAGCTAGACCATCATCAAGAAGTTTTCTAGCTAGAGCAAAGGATGTGTTATCTGCTTGGGAATAGCTTGGTTTCTCTACTGATATTCCACAAGCTTTAAGAGTTTCTTTGACATCTTCTTCACTGAGATTATACTGACGTTGAAAGTCTTCATGGTTGGAAAACATAAGGCTACCTCTTAAATAAAGTAGATTTTAATTGAGAAATCATGAGGTGAAGTTAGTGAAAATTTCGTCTTCATCTTTAAATTCTTTTAGGTCTTGGAGTGTTTCAAAATCTTCAATCTCATACCATTCATTAGCTGATGCTGATAATGGTTTGTGTTCTGTCTCAACGACTTCCAACAAGTGAGAATTAACTCTTAATTCAAAGGAGTCTTCTAAAAACTGAATGTGCCGCTTCAGTTGTTCAACAGCAGAAAGGGCAATTTGTTTGATTTCTTGCCTTGAAGCATTAGTGCAGTACTTATAAGCAAACGGCAACCAAAAAGCTGCTAAAGAATGTAGGATTAGTTCATTTCTGGAAAAATCTGATTCATCTTGATTGATGTAAGTTAGTAGAACACCATACTTAGAGGATTTTTTGAGTTGACAACTGAAGAAGAAGTTAACTTGCTCTGTTTTGGACATTGTTTAAGTCTCCAAAGGTTTGTTTTAATTTGGGTAAAGGACGATTAAGAAGTTTATAGAAGATTCCATAGACATCAGCTAAGCGATATTCCAAGCAATAGTTTGGTACAATATCCCCAAAGGTTTTTCCTATGCGTTCTTCTAGGGTGTCACACCAATTAAGAGAACTATTAAATGTCTAAAGACAAGTCTGTGAGTTCTGGAATGTCAGCCATATTTTTAACCTATAAAAAGTGAATTGGTGCTTAATAAAGCAAAGTTGCCGATGTGTTTTACTTACAAGATGTGCTTGTAGAAACATTGTAGAAAATGCACCCTAATAACTGCAAGCAAAACCCCAATTTTGATGAATAATTCTTAATTTATGAGAAATTAATTAGATTTTTTATGAACAGAATAATTAAATTGATTCTGATAAACAAGCACTTATTATCTAGATTTCTCTTGTGGTAAAATATAGAAAGTAGACAAGCTTATTTTTGGGCAGAAATGCTAAGTCATAAATACGAATAATAATAGCAAAAATCATTTTTTATCAATTCTGCAAGGAAACATAATAATTATAAAAAATAATCTCTAATCGAGAGAAAAAATAGTTAGAGCTATTATTCTTGAATCAATAAGTTAAGCTATTTAAGCTTTTCATACACTCAAAATAAAAA
>CASBQB010000169.1 GCA_949127655.1 Chroococcales cyanobacterium PMM_0086
GCAGAGCGAATAGTACTGAGACGATGAGCAATCACAATTCTAGTAACTTGTAATTGTTGCAGACTCCCAGTAACGATGGACTGAGTTTTATTATCTAAAGCACTAGTGGCCTCATCAAATAAAAGAATTTTCGGCTTTAAGGCTAAACCTTTAGCAATTAAAAGTCTTTGACGTTGTCCACCTGAAAGATTAGTACCTCCTTCACTAACCACGGTATTCATTTGCATCGGCATAGCCGCAATATCTTCATCAAAGCCAGACATACGAGCAGCTTGCCAAGCCTCATCTAGAGTAATTAAAGAACCGCCAGCAATATTATCAAAAATCGAAGCAGCTTGTAAACGACTTGTCTGTAAGACAACTCCTAATTGTCGGCGCACTGCCTGAAGATTAAGTTTAAATAATTCTTGATCATCATAGTAAATTCCCCCTGATTCTGCAATTTCAAACCCCAACAAAAGACGTAAAATAGTCGATTTACCACTTCCAGAAGGTCCCACCAGAGCAATAAATTCCCCAGGATTAGCGTAGATGCTAACATCATTGAGAATCAGAGGTTGATCTTCTTTATAACGAAAGTTGACCCTTTCTATTGCTACTTTACCTCGCAGTCTACCAGGATCAACTTTTGTCTTATCTACTTCTAGAGGAGCCAATAAAATCGGTTGAGTTCTTTGCCAAAGATTGACCACATCTAGTAATCCTATCAGAGTATTACTCAAACTCGTAGCATTACTAATAAACATTCCGAAGGCTGAATTAGCAGCTACAAAATTACCTACACTCAAGTCAGTCATCATTGAGGTTTCAGTTGGTATCATTGCCAAGAAAGCGAACCAAAATAGGGCGATGGTGCTAACTGGAGAAATGATCGTATTGAATAGATTAAGACTATCTTTAGTAACTTGTGTATTCAATTTTAATTTAATCCTTTGTTGATAATCTTTTGCCCAATAGACAAACCCACGTTTTTCTGCTCCAGCTATCCGTAACTTAGCAATACTATTAATTAACTGAAATATTTTGCCCGACAATTCGCCCTCTATATTTAACAGCTTACGATTTTGTTTAATAATAAACCAGCTATGAATAGCAGTGATCACAATAGAAATGACAGCAACGACAATACCTAAAAATGCTAATTGCCAACTATACCAAGCAATTAAACCTAAATTCACCACGGCAAAAACGCCAGTCAAAAGAGTAGTTAAAGTAGAACTGCTCAGTTGTTGAAAAATTTGTGTAACTCCAGAAATTCTTGAGTATAAATCACCAGTTGAATAACTTCTAAAAAACTTGGCTGGTAGTTGAAGCACTCTGTCCCAAACTGCTGCTTGTATAATCAGATCAGAGAAGTTTTCTAAACGCAGAATAGTAAAACCTTGGGTTAATTTAAAGAGAGAGATACCTATTGTAGAAGATAATAGTATTGTACCCAGTTGGAGAAGTATATCTGGTTCGGCATTGGGGATGACCTCATTAACGAGTTGGCCCATTAACAAGGGAGTCAACATATTAAGAAGGCTAACAGACATGGCACAGAGTAAAATCAGCCCAAAATCCGAATAATTTGATTGGAAGCCAAATCGCAAGATATCCCTCAGTTTGAGTGCTTGATCTGGGAAAGTGCGATAGAACATATAGGCAATCCCTGAAAGATTTAAAGCGATTTTCTCATCTACCAGAGTAGAAGTCTGGGATCTAGGATCATAAAGTTCATAGCGATTGTTTTTGAGAGGAATCAAAGCAACTGGGTTTTCACCTTCCGAATAAGCCAACAAAGGTCCATTATTTCTTTGCCACCAGTTATCTGCTAGAACCACTCGTCGCATTTGTAAACGAGAAGCGCGAATAATTCCATCTAGAGGATTTTTCAACCGATTAATATCTTCAGAAGCTTTCGGCGGACTAATGGATACCCCGAGATTGCGTCCAATTTTTCCCATTGCGCTTAACAAGGGGGTTTGTTCCAAGCCTATTAAATTTAAGGATTGTTTCTGAAAAAGACCCGCAAATTGATCTAGGATACTTTCAAGAATCAATTCATCTTGTTGTAGTTTTTTTTGCAGTCTTTGTCGAATATTTTCTTCTTCTTGCAGTTGACTTTTGATAATATACTGGAATAAAGCCTGTTGGGAATGATTTAATCCTTGTTGAATAGCAATGGGGCTAACCATTGTTGGCGTTGGAAATATTGTCAAGTGAACATTTTCCTCGCATTGTAACCAGACTTGAGGATAGAGGGGCACTACTCCCCAACTTTGATCGAGCAAAATTTTTGATTCTCCTAACATCTGTAATCGTCCCTCATGGATTTCTATCCAGAGAGTAAATTGAGGTGCTTGAAGAATATCACCTGATTTTAACTGTAGAGAAATACTTTCCTGATTGATGTTACAAACTATCGGATCTCGATTGGGAAAAGGCAATTGATTCTGTAATAGCATTGCTATTTTTTCCAACCAAATATTGAGTTGAGTGAGTTTTTCTGCAGATATTTCTTCTGTCCACCACTGATGGAGAGGGATAGCCCATAGTTCAGAATTTTCTGAAGCAATAGCCTCCATTGTCCAGGAACTTTGTTCGGGTTCAGCTCCCAAAAAAATTTCCCCGGCCTTTATCTCAAATAAATATTGTTTAATGCTCTCCGCTTGCTCGTTGAAGATCAATAACTTACCAGAACTTAAATACCAGACTAGAGAGGAAGAATTCAAGACCAGATGCTCATTGACTTCAAGTACATGAGTTTCTACCATAAAAAAATTCTCCTATGCACTCAATGTCTCTCCTTCTGAATGAAGCAACTCGGCGTAATAGCCTTTGGAGCGTCCAAGTTGCTCATGGGTTCCTCTTTGCACTACTTTACCTTTTAACAAGACTAAAATTTCATCACAATCTCGGATGGTACTGAGACGGTGAGCAATAATAATGCAGGTACAGCCTCTCCTTCTGAGATTTTCAGTAATCGTCATCTCTACTTTGGCATCTAAAGCACTTGTCGCCTCATCCAGCACTAAAATAGATGGATTATTAACTAAGGCTCTAGCGATCTCTAATCGCTGTCTTTGGCCACCACTGAGATTAACGGCACCTTCTAATAAATCACTTTCATAACCATTAGGTAAAGCGAGAAGATCATCATGAATGACAGCATCTTGACAGGCTTTAATCAAATCTTGATCGGAAATCGTCTGATCCCAAAGGGTTAAATTGTCTCTAACTGTACCAGCAAACAAAACTATATCCTGATCCACCATCGCTAGAGAATTACTGATAATTGTTCCAGGCAAATCTTTTCTAAGTTTTCCATCTAACAGAATTTCGCCTGAGGTTGGCTGGTACAGTCCAGTCACTAGTTTAGCAATTGTTGATTTACCTGAGCCTGTAGAGCCAACTATCGCTACTCTCTGTCCTGGCTTCAAGGATAAATTAAAATTGTTAATTAAGGGAGGATCAATATTACTGTAGGCGAAATTAACATTTTTAAATTCTACATATCCTTCCAAGCGAGCCTTCCCTATTTCTCCTCGAGCTATTACTGAAAAATTCTCTCTTGTCAGTTCTTGATCTAGCTCATTGACTAATACATCATCTAGGCGATTGATATCTCCTACTAATTCTTGAAGTTGTTGTCCCAAATTAACTAAACTATTGATAGGTTGTAAAAACTGTCCTGACAACTGCTTAAATGCTATAAATCCTCCTAAAGTCAATGATCCTTGCATAACTTTTAACCCGCCCAAAACTATAATCACTGTATTGGTAATATTAGAAACCAGGGAGGGTAAAACCTGGAGTATTTGTGTTTGACTGTCTAGCTGTTGTTTATTATTATTGCCCTTAGTATAATGCCCTGACCAACGACTAAAAAATTCTGTTTCTAGTCCAGAGGCTTTAATGGTTTCTATATTTTGTAGTCCGCTCATGCCCAGACCTGCTATTTTGCCATAGTCTTGTTTTAAGCTCATATTTGTATCAACTCTTTGACGGGATACTAATTGTAAAGTTATAAAGTTAATGGCAGCTAAAACAATTATTATTAAAGTCAATGGCACATCATAAGTCAACAGAATGATGCCATAGATTCCCATAGTTAAGATACCTATAGCTGTTGTAGCTAATTGACCACTTAAAATATTGGCTACTCTGTCATTGTATCTGACTCTTGAGCTGATATCTCCTGCTGAACGTTGTACATAAAAACTCATTGGTAAAAACATCAGATGCCACATAAAATTGCCCGACATTTCTACAGCTAATTTAATTTGTAATCTTCGCAAAAACTTAAGTTGAGCTTCTTGTAAGAAAAAATTTAATATTCCAGCAAAGCCAATTCCCCACAAAATTGGCAATAACCAAGGTCTTCCATTGGCAATTACTTCATCCAAGTACTCTCCTGAAAATACAGGAATAGCCGCTCTTGGTACTATTAATAATATACCTAAGATGCCACAAACAAGAGCTGAATCGAGAGAACTGCTCAAACGCTTATATAAAGAAAGATAGATACTGGGTTTCTCCCCACCTTTTTGAAACTCAGGAGATGGTTGGAAGATTAAAGTAACTCCGGTGTAGCCTTGATCAAATTCTTTGTGAGATATTCGACGACGACCTGTAGCTGGATCTGATAAATAAACCCAGTTTTGATCAAAGCCTGCAACTACTATAAAATGATTAAAATGCCAAAAAACAATGTATGGAAGCTCTAATTTGTAAACATCTTCTATTTCGTATTTGTACCCTTCCGCCTCTAGTCCATAAATTCTAGCCGCTTTGATAATATTTGAGGCTTTACTGCCATTGCGTGACACCCCACAGACCCGCCGTAATTCTGCCAAAGGAACGTATTTTTTATAGTAGTCCAGAATGATTTTTAAAGCGGCTGCCCCACATTCTACTGCTTCCATCTGTAAAACTGTTGGGACATTTACTCGTTTAGCTTTGGGTAAAACTTTAGTAGATGTTTGTGTCATCGTTTAATTCATACCTGTGAGAGATTTTAACAAAGGAATAACAAAGGTAATAGGCGCTCTTTCTTCTACCGTAATTTCTGTGATGGTTGTTGTTCCTTGAGAAATTTTCATTGTCGGACCACCACGAGAAGACCACTTATAACCACTGTAAGTTTTGGGATCAGGTTCTAAGCTAATTTTTACACCAATAGTGTGATTATCTGCTGTTAAACTTTGGGCTAATTGTTGATCTCCTATTGCTCTGCTGATTTCGTCTATTGTCACTGACACAGGTGAAACAATAGTCACTTTGCCTATTATTCCTCCATAATCATTCTTTTTAACACTTGTTGGGGTAATTTCGGCTTTCATTCCCTGGCGAACTTGTTTCCCGTCTCCAATTTTCAAAAAGGTAAAACATTCTAAATTATCTTGCACATCTGAGCGCATAATCCTGACTATATTTTGTCCTGGTTCAATCAATTTTCCTGGTTGAACTTCTAAACCCAAAATAGTGCCGTTGTACGAGCTTTTGATATACACTTGATCATTCATCTTTAATTTTAATTGTTCAATTTCATATTGCAATTTAACAATTTGATCATTTTGTTGATCTGAGTTCTTTTGATTATTCAAATCAATTTCTGTTTCTTGACTTTTTAATTCAACTAATTTAGTTTTTATTTGATTAATATTTTGCTGATTTTGAATGAATTTTTCTTCTATTTGATCCTCTTGGATTACTAGTTGTTGAATTTGCGCTTTCAAACTCTCTATCTTATTATGGTTATTAATTTCACTCTGCTTAAGCTGACTTTCTTGCGAATCTAGTTGCTTAAATTGAGAATTAATTGTTGAAATTTTATCTAATGTTTGTAAAATCTGTTGCTCTGTTTGTAAAATTATATTAACCGTAATTAACTCTTTTTCTCTTAATTCTTTTTGTTTCTGATAAATCGCCTGAAGATTTTTTAAGGTCGAATAGGCGTTTTTTAATTGTTCTTGAAGGCTTTGTCTTTGAGCTTCAATTGCCTGCCGATTATCTTTGATTACTTGAATACCCGTTGTAGAAATCTGTTGAATTTGTTGCTGATAATCTTTTTTCTGAGAGCGCAAAGATGCTAGACTTTGATTCTTTAGAACATTCCCAAAATAGACCGCTTCATTAACTTGTCTTTGATAAATATCTCTCTGTTGATTGATTGAATCTATATCTTGTTTGTTTTGCAAATCTTGTAATTTATTTTCTCTATTGAATTGTTTTTTAAGTTGCTCTAATTCACGTTCTTGTTGTTTAAATTCTTGACTCAATTCAGCTTGCTCAATAACAGCAATTACTTGACCTTTTTGAATTTTTTGTCCTAGAGATGCTTTCAAATCAATTAAACGACCTGAAGCTAAAGATTGAATTGATGTTACTTTTCTAGGAAAAACTAAAATGCCTTGTCCCGTTACAGTTAAAGGAATACGCGCAAAAATTGCCCAACATAAAATAGCAAAAACGACAAATCCCAAACTTCCAACCCACCACCAGCCTTTAGGACTAATGACCTGCATTAATTCATCTAGTTTGTCTGGTGACGATAAACGTTCGAGAGATTTTTGTCTAAATGGTGATTCTGGTGAGGGATCATTCATATGTTTTAGCTAATAATTATCCATAATTTAGACATCTTCAGCAATCAGTCTTAAATCTTTGCACCATCATGGTCAAATCTAGGTTACTGGAAATTTAGGGCTTTAGAATCTCATTAAAGTTAACATTATTTTGTCCAAAAATATCATAATATTCACCACGTCTGGTTAATATTATGATAAAAATTAACATGAAAACTTTTTCTTTTTCATCATATTTTTTAACTCAAAAACCCCTGCTTACTCAACAATTACTTATCTTTGTTCTTTCATAAAGACCCAAAGATAAGTAAGTAGGCGTTAAAAAACCAGGCTAATCCGAACTTAGCATGGTAAACTAACTGGCAAAATGCCAAGTTAGAAAACTTCTTAGCTGAAAACTATGAAAATTCCTAAACCCATAAGCTCGCCGCTTAATTAGCTTTAGTTTATTATTAATACCTTCGACAACTCGGAGAGCGTTGTTCGGTTATCAAAATACCCAATAATTTCACCTATCCATCTTTTAATTGTGCCACAACTTTCCAGAAAATAAGTAATTGCTTTAACGAGCCAATTTCCTAGTTTAAAGAGTCCATCAACCCAATTTTTCTCCTCTATAAATTTTTCTGCCGACTTACTTAGATCATCCCACATAGTTAATTAGGACTCTCCTGGACGCATTATAACGATACCATAGGCACTTTGAGATAGATACTGACAAGCTGCTTGCTGAATATCCTCTCTAGAAAGAGATTGAATTAGACTAGGGTAATTGATAGCAGGAGATAGATCCTCTAGTTGTGAGTAGTAATAACCATATAAATTCGCTCGATCACTTGGTTTCTCACTACCAAAGATATATCTATTAGCTACTTGTCTGCCAATACGCGCTAACTCTGACTCACTCACTCCTGACTGCTGAATCTTAACAATCTCTTGAATGATCGCCTTTTCTACTAAAGCTAAATTTTCAGTAGATAATTGAGCAGAGATATAAAATGCTCCTTGGATACCTTGGGTTAAGTTACTAGCACTGATCTGGGTAACTAGTCTTTCTTCTTCTCTCAACTGTTTGACTAAACGAGAAGTCTTACCCTGTCCCAAGATAGCAGCTAAGACATCTAAGGCATTACTTTGTTTTAAATCATCTAAACCTGGTACACGCCAAAGCATAACTAGACGCGCTTGTTGGAGTGCTTCATCAGTACAATCATGCCGGACAATCTCCTTAAATGCTGGTTCGGGTTGATACTGTTTTCTGACTTGATCTGGTTCTCTCTCTTTTACTTGAAGACTTTTGAGTACAGTTTCAATTAATATCTCTTCTGGTAAATTTCCTACCACCACTACTGTCATGGAATGGGGTTGATACCAAGTCTGATGAAAGTCGCGCATTTGTTGTGGTTTTAAACTTTCAATGACTGAAGTTGGTCCTAAAACTGGACGACGGTAAGGTAAAGACTCAAAACTTGTCTCCATAGCACGACTAAAAAGCCTTCTGGTGGGACTGTCTTCTGAACGTCTAATCTCCTCTAAAACGACTAGTCTTTCTTTCTCAAACTCCTGATCTGGGATACTGGGATTTAAAACCACTTCTAATTGCCATTTAGCTAAATCAGTAAAATCAGAGGGGGCTGTAGTGATGTAATAATGTGTATATTCTTGGCTCGTTGCTGCATTGGTTACTGCTCCTCTGCCTTCAATGAGACGTTCAAATTCTCCTTTAGGCAGCTTAGGTGTTCCTTTAAAGATCATGTGCTCTAAAAAATGAGCCATCCCATTAATCTCATCTGTTTCTAAATAGGAACCAACATTCAACCAAAGGTTTAAATTAACTGCTTCTGTAGGAATGCTTTCGGCAATGATGGTTAAACCGTTAGATAGCTGTTGAACGGTTGGACTGTGGAGTGAGGATGGAGTCATTGGGCAACAAATAAGTTCTTTTCTTCTTTAATATAGTCTTTTCACTGAAAAAATACTATAATTGAGAGAGTTCCACTGCTACGTTGGTGACTGCCAATAAAGTTTGTTGATCTATGCTTGTTTAATAAGGGAATTAGCTTTTTTTGTGCTGCAGTAGACCGAGCTTTGACTCGGAAACGGATGCGCGAACAGTAAATACCCACCTGGTCTAGGCCAGGTCATAAACTGAGGTAAAACGGC
>CASBQB010000170.1 GCA_949127655.1 Chroococcales cyanobacterium PMM_0086
TCAATAAGTACTATTTGCATTTTCTGCATAGGGCAAAAACTAGGTGCTGAACCCCAGCCTGGATATAGCTTTGAGGTGAGATGTGATAGTAAATTTCGCGAATCGTTGCTTAACCCCAATGGGAGTGCCCAATGCTCCTCAAGCTCGTACCACCATTCAAGAAGAAGTAAGCAATGCACCAGAAACCCCTGACCTATTTATTACTAACCCAGAACTTTACAGTGTTGAAATAGGGAATTTGAGTGACCGCGCTGCTACCTCTCTGAGTTCTCAAACCCTTCTCAGTGATGAGGGACAACAGGCGATACAGAACGAGATTGACCAGTCTAGTGAAGCGGTTCAATCTATTTTGAATACCTCTGATGAAGCTCAGGGCTACGATAGTACGCAGGATGTAGTAAAAGCCTTAGCCAGAATTAATGCCGGGCAGTCTGTCATGGCTGTGATGTCTCAGGTTGCCTCACTCAGAAATCGTACTGATACCCAGTTTACTAACCTCAACTTAGCTAATATCTCACGTTCTATAGATCAACAAAATCGTGACCATCAAGCCAATTCTACTGTTGATGGTTTTTTCTTACTTAATCTAACTGCTCAATCTAATTTGTTTTGAATAAGGGTGTGGGGCGACTGGGTGTGGGGTGTAGAAAAAACCTTTATCTAGCTTACTCTTTAACCTTTACTTCCAATCTCAACAGATAGATTCTCTTAAATACAAAGATGAGTTTTGTCCAAAAATTTCCCTATCTAGTCCCAACAACCTTCCTCAAATACTAACAACAACTTATGACTAGTCTTCCCCACACCCGACACCCGACACCCTTTCTTAACTAGAACATTAATTTACACAACCGCCAAAAACAATGGATAGTGCTTCTCTTAACAACGTTCTTACTGCTGGTGCTGATGCCGCTACTAATGTTGCGATATCTTGGAACAACACTTGGCAGAATGTCCTTGGTCAATCATTCAATGCTGGGGGTACTAGTCTTTATGGTGTTCTTTGTTGGTTGGGGAGTCTATTTGCCGTAGGTACACTCATTTTCCTGGTTGTTGAACTGTATAGAGATTTGAATGAGGGTAAGCCAAATGCTCTATCAGTATTGATTTGGCCTCTTATAGTGGCTTTACTTTTAGCGAACAATGGACAGCTATTAGCAGAAATTACTCTAGGTCTAAGAGGAATACTTAACCAAATCAATACTCAAGTTCTAGCTATTACGATTTCAGGAGTCAGATTAGATGAACTTTACCAACAGGCTAACGGAAATATTGCTCTACAAGGCTTGATTTCTGTGAGTTTTGGCGCTTGTCGTTCTTTGACAGGGGAGGCACAGGCACAGTGTTTAAATCAGGCTGTTAATCAAGCTCAAACACTACTT
The DNA here is from genome assembly GCA_949127655.1 of Chroococcales cyanobacterium PMM_0086. GTDB lineage: Bacteria > Cyanobacteriota > Cyanobacteriia > Cyanobacteriales > Microcystaceae > CAISPN01. The sequence goes on from CASBQB010000170.1 coordinate 1,383, forward strand.
AATAGCTACCAGAGCAACCTTGGTGGAGGAAATTGGTTAGACGGTATTCAAAGCTTTCTCAATACTATTGGCGGTCTAATTACAGGTAATGGAGCAGATATTAGTCTTTTTGGGATGCTCAAACCCCTTTGGATGCCGATTGTTGTTTCTGTTTTGTACTGGATGCAGATTGCCTATCAGAATTTACTAGAAGCTGGTTTATTGATTACGGCTTTGTTTGGGCCAATTGCTGTGGGTGGTTCTCTATTACCTTATGGACCCAAGTCGATTTTTGCTTGGTTGACAGGTTTCTTTTCAATTGGTTTTGCTCGTATTTGTTTCAACATTATTGTCGGACTAGCTGCTGTAGTAGCGACAGACTCATCTGGAGGCGACCCTTATTGGTTTGCTCTTTTTGCTGGTTTATTTGCTCCTATTTTGGCAGCAGGTTTAGCTACTGGTAGTGGCTTTATTGTCTGGACATCGGTGGCTAGTAGCTTTGGTAATTCTATGAAAATGTTCCTTGGATTCATTTTTTAGTAGGTCGTCAATATGCAGTTATTCAACTTTAAGAAAAAAGGTATTATCCCAACGAGAGTAAAAATTCCCAAAGCTCAACCTCTTCTTAGAGCTTCCTCTAATAATATACTCACACTCTTTGTTCTAGCTACTTTAGGATTACAGGGACTATTATTTCTTCAAACTACTTTCAATACTATTTGGATAGCTAAATTAGCTCGTCGTCCTGCACCTACTCTAGTAGAACTTCTAGATGGACGCTCTATTCAAGTTGGAGCAGTTGCTTCAGAGGAGCGTTCTGCCCTAGCTATTCAGAATTTTGTTAGTCAAATTGCTACCCTGCTCTTTAGTACAACAGGAACTCTAGAGAGTGATTCTAGAAGTCCTAAAAATAGCCGACAACCCAAACTAGATCCAGGAGTAGCCCTGCAAGGTAGAGTCTTTCGGGGTAACAACAAGGTGACAACAGCCGCCTGGTCTGCTAGTTTTGCCCTCAGTGAAGAGTTTCGTAGTACCTTTTTGTCGGAATTGGCAGATATTACTCCACCTGGGGTATTTAGAGGGACAAATCAGACTGTTTTAGTTATTAACTATCTTTCTGAACCAGAACCTATTGAGACAGGTAAATGGAAGCTGAAAATGATTGCTAATCTCTACACTTTTCAACAAGGAGAACGTTTAGGTCAAGCTATGCCCATCAATAAAACTATCTATCTAAAAGCCGTTTACATGATCCCCCAAGCTCTAGCAGAAACTGCCACTGAGATCCAACGTGTAATCTATAAAGCTCGTGCCGCCGGACTGGAAATTTATCGTTTTGGTGATCTCTCTCCCTCTCCTCAACCTTCGCCAAAAAAGCAATAAGTTTTTGAATCGAAATGAATATGAAAGACTTTCGCCCTCAAACAACCGAACCACCTTTAGAAGACAAACTCGCTCAACTGACTGGGTTTAATCAAGCAGATTCATCAGGAGCTTTTTCAGATAGTAATACACCATCTACAAAGACTTCTCCACTACTCTCTGATGAAGAGTTGGAAGAACAAATAACCAGACATAGTTTTGCGAATAGTCCACTCTCTAAGCTAGTCTTTGTTGCTGGTGGTATGTTTGTAATTGTCTTTATAGCTAGTTTGTTCTTCTCTCAATTACAATCCCCTGGTGAGATTACTGCCGCCATTAAATCTAGCCAAACAAAAGAGAAAGAACAAAGTCCTCTTCTCTCTAATGAACCTCAAGATAAAGAGAAGTCCGAACTTCTTTCAGAACTAGCTTTAAAAGAACAAAAAGAACATCTAAAAGCCTTAGAAAACTCTCAAAGGCAACCAGTTCAACCAGTTAAAACTCAACCACGCACTCAGACTGTATCTGTTAAATCAACTCCAGTTCCTCTTGGAGTTCAACCTCAGCCTTCTTCTAAACCACAGACTTATCCAGTAAGTTATCAGCAGTTTCCCCGTCGCCTTCCTCGTATCCCCCCGGACATCGACTCTAGCTTAGTTGCGAGGACAACTCAACCTGAACCCACACAATTATGGAAACAATTGTCTCAAGTCGGCTCTTTTGGCAGTTCTTCCCTAACTGAAGGCAGAGGTCGTACTTATGCTGTGTCACCTTATTCATCTACTACTTCTAGACCAGAAAGTTACTATCAACCCAAACCTGTTTCTTCTGGTGTTTTAACCAGTACTGAGTCAACTAGTGAAACTCCTATTATTTCCAATGATGCTAAGGCTATTTCTTTTGGACAGTCGGTACCAGCAGTTCTCCAAAACACTATTTCTTGGGAAAGCTCTTTGGTAAGTCGTACTGCTCAATCATCTGACGAACGCTATCTTGTTGTTCTTAACCAACCTCTTCAAGACAAATCAGGAAAGGTTCAAATTCCAAGTGGCTCAAGTATTGTCGTTCGATTAGATGGTAAAAGTAATGCGCTGGTTACTTTAATTGCTGAAAGCGTCATCCTGAATGGAGTTACAACCCCTTTACCTCAAGGAGTTCTCAAAATCCGTAGCCAAGGGGGACAGCCTCTCATAGCCCAGACAAGGACTCTCGGTGGTAATGAAAGCAGTGATAGTACAGGTTCTATAGCTGATGTTTTGTCAGTGGCAGGAGACTTGGCGAATATTCCTGGGACTCGCTCTCTTGGCAACTTGTACCGTTTCTTTGGCGGTAGTAATAGAAATCAACGCTCTACTAGTATTGTCACTACCCTTTTCTTCTTGACTGAAGGTACTCCATTAGAAGTATTTGTCAATAAGCCCTTTAGTTTGGCTGTTCAAGAAAAACCTTTAGAACTCAAGTAGATGGTCACAAATAAAGATGGTTGTCTTGAATGGGTGTGGGGTGTCGGGTATTTGCTGTGGGGCGACTGGCGAAGTATCATTCAACTCATTCGATTAATCTCAAATCCTACTCCTATCCTATCAAATAGACGCGCTATCGATACTCTAGCAACTTAAGCCAACTTCAATAAGTTACTCGTCAGCCTAACCTAATCCTTCTAAAACTTCCCATACTCATCATACTCATAATACTGTCTATGCTTTTCCCAAAATCTTCCCCTACACCCTACACCCTACACCCCATACCCTTTCCCAGAAGCTTATTTTTAACTCTTTTCCTGATTCAATTGACCTCACCTGTATTAGCCCAAGCAGTTCTCAATATTTCTACTAGTCACGCAGAAGGGCGTACTTCAGATATTCCTAAACTTACAGTCTGGTCAGGATCTGGACTTTCTCTCAACTTTGTTTCAACGGGAGAACATATTGTTAAAGCTTGGTTAGATGACCCTTCTAAGTTGACCTTAGACTTTGATGCACCTCTTTGTGAGAGTCCTTGCGAGTCAAGTGCAAAAATCATTCATCTACGACGTATTGAGCCTCTCCAGTTCTCTCATTTGCCTTCAGCCTCTAGTACATTACTGACAGTAGTTACAGAAGGTGGCCAAGAAAAAAAGGTCTACTATTTTAAATTGAATTACGGAAATGGGCAGCCCAAATATATAGCTGTCAATATCAATACAGATACCAGAAGACTGTTACCTCAACGTCAACAACCTTCACAAGTCAGTCTCAAAGAAAGGACTGAAAGGATTGAACAGGGTTTAAAGATTGCCAAACAACAAGATACTTCTGGGCAAAATGAACTAGTCTTTGAGCGAGTAGAAGCTTTACTTATCCAGGTTCGTTCTGGTCTGTCCTTCAATGAAGCCATCAAACGGACTAATCTGTCTCCTTCTGTTTTATTCAAGCTGGAAACGCTGGCTACTAATTCAGGAGGACTAAATTAGAATGAAATTAAAAAGGTCTAAACGCTTTCTTGTTTTTTTACTAGTGCCTCTACTGTTGAGTGTAAACATTGGTTTAACAAGTGGAGGGAATAAGATGTTGGCAGAATCTCATGCTCCTGCTGAAATGTATGTACCGCATACAACAGACTCACATGGGGCTTTTTTGCCAGATTGGACGCGCATTACCTTTTCTCTCTTCCCAACTATTGCTAGAGGCGGTTCTATTGATTTGTCTAACCTAGCAGGGGTTTTAAGCTACGACCCTTCCAGAACTTGGCAAGCTGGTAGTAGTATTACTTCTATTTTGATGTTGGGTGATTTGGCCAATGTGACCAACCTACCAATACGTTCTCTAAAGAGTATTTTGAAGACTGTAGGTTTACCTTTAGGTTCTTTAAAGTTGGCTGATTTTGGTTTAGTTGCTCAGCAAACAATCCAATCACTTATTAAGGCTATTCCTGGTTTATCTGGGCTTCCCTTAAAATCTGTAAAACCGCTTTATGACTTAGTATCTAGTACTTTGGTCGCAGGGTCATTAGCTAATTTACCAATAGGACAACTCCAAAAGAACCCACTCTTAGCCAATCTTCCTTTGGATAAATTGAACTTAGCTAATTATGCGCTTAACTCTATCCCAGGTTTAATTAATACGCCACTGAATCAGTTTGCTAAATGGGGAGAAACTCTGATTGGCGAGATACCTGGACTCTCTGATTTACCCTTTAACCAATTCTTTCAGGACTTGAGTACAGAGGGAATTTTTGCCCTGGTCGATGTGGTTTTTGGAGATAGGGAAGCCAATCGTTCTAATACTGTTACAGGAAGTACTGTAGTGGGTTTTCAATATCCTTGCAACCAGAGTAACTGTGCTCATATTGAACTAGCTACTCCTAATTGGCTTGGTGGGACTTTTCTCAATGGAAAACAGTGGATTTCAGGCAATTCTCAATGGGTTCCTGGTGGTAATGGTTGTTTAGCAGGAGTAGAACCAACTGGCAGACATCCCTTTGGCAATGCTTTTAAGGTAGTTCTAACTAATACCGATGAAGCATCTGGTCGAGCAGATTTTGGCATCTACTTTCATTTTTCTATTTTCTGTGGTGAGACTCCTTATCTTATTGGTCCTTTTCCTTGGATGTCTCAATACGAGAAAGATGTGATTTTTCTCGGCATAACTTAATTGAGGAGAAAATAAGATGACAATTGCAGAAAAACTTATTAACAAATTCCCAAAGTATCTCACTGAACAAAAGACATGACTAAATAGATTATAACAGACCTTTAAGAGCATCAAAATGACTATTTTAGGTGTTAGAATTATTGACATTATTGAAACTTTTGATGGTTCATTCTAATAGACAAAAGATCTAATTTATTTAGTAGCAATTTAATTTAGGAGTAAAGAAATGCCAATTCCACAAGAAATTTTAAAAAAATTAGAAAAGTATCCTGCAGCAATTGATAGTTTAAAACCAGTTTACGATAAACCTTCTCTACCAGAGGGTTATGAGCCAAAAATAGTTGATATATATTGTGATATGAAGCATGGAATTCAATGGGTGCAAGGCTATCTTACTCATCAAATTGAAGTCCCCAAAGATTACGAGGCTGATATTATTGAGTGGGCGATTGATGGTGAGATAGTAGCTATTATGCTTAAAGTTTTAATCGAAAATGAAACTGTTTATGACACTATTTTTAGTAGATTAGAAGAAAACGTCATTAAGATGCCAGATCTGAATAACTCACCTAAAAAAGAAGGTTGATTCTTTCTTCCTTTTTCTATAAACCGTACATTTGGTAATGCTATATGTCTAACCCAATGATTCCAGATAGCTCCGAAGTTAAAGAAAGTGGCCAGGCTATTCAAGGAGCTCAAAATACTGCCATAGCAACTGGTTCTGCTGCTACTCTTACTGTTCTTTGTGAACTTATTAGAATCCTCAAGCTTTCTAAAAAAATAGTCAATGTGGCAATTAACATTAATGACTCACTCGCTTATAAAGCTAATCTTAGTAGAGATAAGTTTTTTATTGAAGCTGACTCTCCGAATTTGTCAAAAGAACAAATGAATTATCTTAAGGAAGTAGTAAAACTTCCTGTTACTAATCAACCACCTTCTTCTCAAAGTATTCCTCTTGATAAAGATTTAACCATTACTGTAAATAATAAAGAAGTGTTTTCTTTAAAGAATGGAATCATTGAAAAAAATCTTCTTATTGGGGAGGTAGATCTAAGTAAAGAAAACTCTGTTAATCCAGTTCAAGAAAAGCCTATCCCACCATTTCAAGAGAATCAACAACAAAACATTGTTAATCCAGTTCAACAAAGCCAGCAAAACTCAACTTTATCAGTACCATCTCTAGAAAATCTACAAACACCAGTTTCCTCCCATCAAGAAAAGTCTATTCCAGTTCAACAATCTCAAGAAACTACTACTCCCTTGTCTAAAGTAGAAGTTGTTGAAACCCCTGAAATAGTTTTTCTTTCAAGCGAGCAAAAACAAGCATTAAAACAAGCTGGTCTTGATGGAGAGACAATACTTCAAGTAGAAAAAGCTATTAATCAAAATCAATCAAATTCTGCTCCAGTTGGTAACAATAATTCAAAAGGAACCGAAAAAAATGGTGTTCAAAATTTAGATTCAAAGGATACAGGTGCAAAAAAAGGTGTTTTTGACAGGTTGCGTGATTTCGTAGGTATCAGTTCAGAAGAAGAATACGACGTACAGGAAGGAGAACCAGTAGAAAAAGAAGTAGTAGAAGACTGTGGTGTTGATTCTGAGATAACAGTTCAAGTAGAAAAAGTTATTGACAAAAATCAATCAAATTCTGTTCCTCTTATTATCTTTGTTAATCAAGCAGTTGATAAGAGTAAGTCAAAAGGCCATACCAAAAACAATTTTCAAGGGTTAGTTTCAAAGATTCAAAATGCAGTTAAAGACCTCACTCGAAAAGTAACTAGTCTTCTGGCTTCCACAAGAGAGCGATTCTTTCCTGCAACTGACAAAAATCTTAAACAGGACTTACAGAATTTGGCTGTAGTTCAAGTCGCCTCTCGTCTATTAGACCATCTTGGAAGCAAACCCAATCAAGATGGTTCACAAGTATTTGAAGGAAATTCTTTCCGTATAGAAAGGTCAGAGAATAATTTCACTCTCACAGCTAAAGACGGAAGAGGAACTATCTTGTCTAGTCTTGATGGCGTACTTACTGGCTCATTAACCGATCAAGATGTAAATAAGTTTAAAGCTCTACAAGCTCAGTTGAATCAGAGTCAAAGTCTGACTAAGAGCAAGCAATCTCAAGCAGAGATGGGATAGAAAAACATGGAATATATAGCTGTTGAACCAACTAATAATGCCGCACAAAATACTTTAAATACCCTCGAACGTTCTTTTTCTCCTCAGATAGGATTCATGCTGTTATCTTGTGTAGGAGCTATGGCTCTACTGTCCCTCTTTGGTAGTCACGGTGGCAAAGGTAATTTAGCTAGAGGGTATTTCGGTGGTCGGGCTGAAAAGTCTATAGCTAAACGAGTAGCTCTGAAGCAGATGTTTGATAACAAGAAAAATGCCGTATCAGTTTGGTTAGGAAGACCTACTCAGAATCCTTTTGATAAAGGGCCTATTTATATCCCCGATGCTCAAAGAGGTCTAGCTGTTTTAGGTGCTCCAGGTACAGGTAAGACCGTATCAGTAATTGACCAAGTAATTATTTCCGTCATTGAACAAGGCTTTCCTGCTATTCTTTGGGATTTTAAATACCCTACTCAAACTTCTAGAATTGCTGCCTATGCGGTCAAGCATGGGTATGACCTTCGTATTTTTGCTCCTGGCTATCCTGAGTCTGAGGTATGCAACCCTCTAGAGTTTCTCCAAGACGATACCGACTCCTTGATGGCAAGACAATTTGCTGAGGTGATGAACCAGAACTTTTCTAAAGGTGGTCAAACTTCAGAAGATGGATTCTTTGGCCCAGCAGGAGATCAGGTAACTGAAGCTATTATGATGCTAGCCAGAGGAACAAAATACCCCGATTTAATGACCTGTCAAGCATTAGCTAGTAGAACAGATCTGGCTACAGAGGTCATCAAACACAAAGATAAGTTAAATCCTTGGGTTCTAGCTAGTTTTGGTCAACTCATTTCTAGTGCCGGCTCTGAAAAAACTGTCTCGTCCATTTTGGCATCAGCTAACATTAACTTCACACGTTTTATGAAGGCGGATATTCTCCCTGCTTTCTGTGGTAAGACGACTATTCCCACCTCTTTAGAGGGGAAACAACTATTAGTCCTGGGCTTAGACCGTGAGAAAAGAGAGGTTCTAGCTCCTTTAATTGCTGCTATTCTACATCTCTTAGTCAACCGCAATGTGTCTCGTAAACGTTCTGACCCTTTGTTCCTTTTTGCCGATGAAGTGCCAACTCTTTACCTTCCTGGTCTTCATCATTGGCTTAACGAGAACCGTGAGGATGGCTTATGTACGGTTTTAGGCTTTCAGAACATGGTACAGATGGAGAAGATGTATGGGAAAGATTTAGCCAGAGCAATTGTTGGGGGATGTGCTAGTAAAATCATTTTCAATCCTCAAGACCAGGACTCAGCTAAACTATTTTCAGATTATCTCGGACTCAAAGAAGTCAAGTTTAAACAAAAGAGTCGGGGTCGTAGTAGTGGAAAAGCCAGTACCAATATCTCTGACCAAGTACAGACCAAACCTCTCTTTGAACCATCTGACTTCTTGCAGCTTCCTACAGGTCGTTGTATTATGCTAAATCCTCATTTTAAAAGGGGGAAAGCTTCTTACATTCCCTTACTAGAATCAATACAGTTATCCAAAGATTACCAAGCAATTCTCAAATGGTCAGCAGAGCGTTGGGAGAAAATTCAGGATGGCTTGGCAGAGCGAACTACTCAAATACCTATTACTAAAGAAGACTTGGTAGCGAGATATAAACTTACTGAAGAGATGTTTCCGAGTGCTAAATCCAATGCCAATGCCAATGGAAATCATCCTGATGCCTTTGCTTCAATTATTTAATAAAAAACGAAACTTTTTATGCTATTTCAATGCCCAAAATGTAACCAAATTGATTTTGATTCTTCTTGCGTAGAATGTTCAACACAGAAAGATTTGTATGCAACTGCGGATGAAATAGTTGTGACAATTTCTGAGCCTAATTCATTAGCTACTAAGAATAACCATACATCATATCTACTTAGACAAGAAGATTTAGCCATACCAATTGAACAGTTAAAAAGCTTTCTAGACGATACTGTCCCTCATTGCGTTTCAATGCGAGGGGTATTTATTCACGGGAAAACTGATGAACAAAAGGTCTGGAGTGCAACTCCTCATCCTTTGGTAATCATGCTAGTAGTTTTTCAGTGGATACCTGGCATTATTTCGGCAGTCTTCTTGTTAACTATCTTTAAAAGTCATTGGATATGGATGCCATTATTGCTTTTTGTTGCTTTCCTACATATTTTATTAAATGCAATTGCTATTAGATTCATCCGCTATCGTATTAGTAGTCAAAGGGTAGAAATAACTGATGGGTTACTTCATCAACAAATTAGAACTTATGAAGTGCATCATTTAGGAGATGCGACTATAGATATTCCTTGGACACTTGGATTGTTTGGACTATCAATGCTTACCATGCAACATAGATATGCTAACATTGAGAATCAACTTCCTCTAGTTAGAATATTTGGTCGCCTTCCTAATAATCAAATACCTTCTTCTATTACTCTAATCGGACTGCCAACTAAAGAAGCTAGATTAATCCGTGATATTCTACCCTACGGGAACTACGCAATTCTGGTCAACTTAAAGGAGCTAGATTTGACAAGTTTCGGGTGAGACACGATTAATGTCTAACAAACAGTACTAAATACTAAGCTGACTCTAAATGAGTGACTGGAATTTGGTCAATTCTATCAGGCGACTTGGCTCCTGTTGCAATATCATTAACAGCATGGAGAATATCTGCCGAATAGTATCGGTTGCCGCAAGTATTACAGATTCCAATAGTTACATCTTCTAGGATCACAAATCCACTTTTATGTTTGAATGCCTCTCTTTTAACTTTAAGAGGTTGAACAGTTCCTTCACAATATTCACATCTATATCCGTACATAATATTAAGCCTCAAGCTCAGTAACCTCATAAACCGTAATTATTAGATAGCGTGCGCTAGTCGTGAAACGCCCAACTATACCAACAGGTGTTTTTCCTTCTTTAGCAGTCCCTACTATTATATATTTTGTTCCTCTAGGGTCATCTTTTTCAAGTCGGATAATTTGACCATTTGCCATCGCTTCTTCTATATCTAAAATGGTTAGTGAATCTTCCGCCATTTCTGCCATGGCATGAGCTGACATATCGTATTGATTCAATCTAATTTTTTCTCTAATTCGTTCAATATCGTTACGGGACATTTAATATTATATACTCTTACTATTAAAATTATATACTAATTAAAGTCAATCTAAAATATAGTTGTTCTTTGTTTAAAATAGTAAAAATATAAAGTGACAGGTTGAAATATTTCCAACTTATCACCTTATATTAAATTACAGTAAAGCTAAAGCTGCATTATGAGCCTTAATTCTGAGTCTAGATAAATCCCCAAA
>CASBQB010000171.1 GCA_949127655.1 Chroococcales cyanobacterium PMM_0086
AAAACATAGACATCTTCTTCAAAGAGGTTATCTTTGAGACTGTCCATATATTCTTGAGCATCTTTAAGATCATTTTGCCATTCCAAGAGGGAACGTAACCAAATAAATTTGGCATCTTGAGTGGTTACTTTAACAGGTTTGCCAGTCTCTTTGTACTTCCAATGAGCAGCTATGCCATATTCTGCAGTTTCGTGCATTTCCAGAGTGCGAATTTGCACTTCTACTGGTTTGACATTTAGTCCAATAACTGTAGTATGGAGAGACTGATAGTTATTGGATTTTGGCAGTCCAATGTAGTCTTTGAAGCGTTGAGGTATTGGGTTAAAGAGACGATGTACGACAGAAAGGGCTAGATAACACTCAGCATCGGTACTAACAATGATCCTAATAGCTGCTAGGTCATAGATCTCGGAGAATTCTTTGTCTTGCCGTTTCATCTTACTATGGATACCATAGAGATGTTTTGGTCTAGCTTGAATATCAACTATTTTAATACCTTGTTGTTCAAGTCCTTCTAGGAGTAAGCTGGTAACTTCTTGTAAACGACTTTCTCGATCTATGCGTTTTTCAGCAACCAGTAAACGCATTTCCTCATAAGCGGCTGGTTCTAGATATTTAAAAGAGAGATCCTCTAGTTCCCATTTAAAGCGTCCTATTCCTAAACGGTTTGCTAATGGTGCGAATATTTCTAGGGTTTCTTTGGCAATAGAACGCTGCTTTTCTGGACGTAAATGCTGCAGGGTTCTCATGTTGTGGAGTCGGTCTGCTAGTTTGACCACCACCACTCTAATATCTTTGGCCATGGCTATGAACATTCGCCGTAAGTTCTCTGCTTGGCGTTCCGTTTTACTACTTCTTTGATTTTTCCCCTCATCGAACTCTTTAGAAAGTTTAGTCACTCCATCGACTAACTGTCTGACTTCCGGTCCGAAATGTTTTTCTATTTCTTGGGATGTGACTTGAGTATCTTCTACCACATCATGTAAAAAGCCTGCTGCTACTGCAGTTTTATCAGCCCCTAAATCTTGTAGTAAACTAGCTACAGCTATAGGGTGAATAATATAAGGTTCTTCTGACTTGCGCTTTTGTCCTTGGTGTAGTCTGTAGGCAAATTCTAAAGCACTGCAAATTAATTTTATCTCTTCTGAACATTCCTGGTTTCCTGTATACTTTGCCCAATAGTCTTTTAACCAATTCGGCAGTAATTCCTCTAAACCATCTAGTGAAGACGGTTCGGTTATCTCGTTAGTTGTTTCAGTGATTGTGACGGTTTTCATATATATAATTACTAAGGAATTTAAAAAAACAATTTTAGAGGGAAGGGTGAGTATGATATACCCTTCATAACTCCATAAGAGTAAGTTGATTCTGAAGGGATGTTATTCTTAATTCTCTAGAACTTGAATAGGAGAGTTCTATTTTATGGTGAGGCTTTAATATTCAAATGAAAAGACTTAAGATCAATTTAATAGATTTTAACTTATCTGACGAGATTAATGTTGCCAAAACGTGACGAGGAATCTTATATCTTTCTTTTATCACTCCTGAGAGATTTGCAAGAAGAAACTAAAAAGACTACTGTAGACTGGAATTTAGCCCATAACCATATACATAATATCTTAGCTTGCTGGCAGGTTCTGGTGGAAGTTGAGAGAGACTCTGTTAGACTTGTAACGGAAATTAATAGAGCTTTACGTCTATTAGAAACAGATTTGCTATTTTTAGGTTCTGCGCGCAGTTCCCAGACTTCTAAGCAGCGTCTCTCCAGTTTCCAGCCAAGACTAGAACAAGTGATAGGCTACTGTAATTTAATTTTAGCTGAAGATGAATAAACCCCCACTTTTAAGCCTAGAGAAGTTAAAAATTACTTACCCTAAAAGTGAGTATAGTGCCGTTGATGGGGTCTCTTTGACGGTAAACAGGGGTGAAATAGTGGGACTTGTGGGGGAGTCAGGTTGTGGAAAGTCCACTTTAGGTCGCGCTGTGATGCGTCTTTTACCAGATGATTCTCAGGTTGAAGGTAAAATTTACTATCAAGGGAAATCAGTCCTAGATTTTAATTCTACACAATTGCGTCATCTGCGAGGAGAGATGATTGCCTTGGTCTTTCAAGATCCGATGACTCGTCTTGACCCTTTGATGACCATTGGGGAACATTGTCTTAGAACAGTCAAGTCGCATTTAAGTCAATTGTCGCATTCAGAAGCTAAAGAGAAGGTGCTAGAAGTACTGCAAAAGGTGAGGATATCTCCTAGTCGTTATAATCAGTATCCTCATGAGTTTAGTGGGGGAATGCGTCAAAGAGTGGTCATTGCTTTAGCCTTACTCTTAAGTCCTAAATTAATTGTCGCTGATGAACCCACTACCGCGCTTGATGTAACTGTTGCTGCAGAGATTTTAGAAGAGTTAACCCGTTTAGTAGAACTAGAAGAGATGGGTCTTTTATTGGTATCTCATGATCTAGCTTTAGTCGGTAAATACTGTCATAAAGTAGCAGTGATGTATCAGGGTAAAATTGTTGAGATGGGTGACTCTAAATCTATTCTATCTGCTCCAGAACATCCTTATACTCAGTCTCTTTTAGAAGCAGCTTTACATCTGCATCATCAAAAGGTATTCTTTAAGATTAGCCAAGAGATAACCCCTCTTTTAGAGGTCATCAACCTTCAGCAGCATTATAGATTAGAAGAGGGTTTATTTAGTCAATGGTTTTCTCCAGATAAGAAGTTAATTCGGGCAGTAGATGGGGTTAATTTCACCCTCTCTAAGGGGGAGATCTTGGGACTTGTGGGGGAGTCAGGTTGTGGTAAGAGTACCTTATCTCGGTCTATTTTACAGTTAATTCCGCCTACTCATGGACAGGTTAAGTTTAAGGGTCAAGAATTGACTCTATTAGCGCCTGAACAAATGCGTCTAATGCGTCGTGAGATTTCCATGATTTATCAAGATCCTCATGCTTGTCTTAACCCTTTAATGACAGTTTTTAAAAGTATTGCCGATCCTCTTTTTATTCATGGTTTAGCAACAGTTAAAGATGCAGAACAACTCGTACAAGAAATGTTAGAAAGAGTTGGTTTAACTCCTGTTAAAACATATCAGAATCGTTATCCTGCTGAGTTATCAGGTGGACAAAAACAACGTGTAGCTATTGCCCGTGCTTTAATTACTAAACCCAGTTTAATCATCTGTGATGAACCTGTCAGTATGTTAGATGTAACTATACAACGTCAAGTCTTAGAATTAATCCTAGAACTTAAAGATGAGTTTAATTTAACTTATCTTTTTATTACCCATGATTTATCTGTAGCACGTTTTTTATGTAATAGAATTGCTGTTATGCAGTCAGGCCAATTTGTGGAAATAGGGGAAACAGAAAAGATCTTTTCTACTCCTGAACATCCCTATACTCAGAAGCTTTTAGTAATTAATAGTTAATAAGCTAAGAATCACTTAAATAAAACTATTAGTACTTTTAATTGTTTTCTGCCTTTTGAGAACAAGTAACTTATACCAATTCTGTTTAATTTAACTAAAGATCTTTCTCCCTTCTCCCAATGGGCTATTCATTACCCGAATCTTTCTTAACAAAAGTAAAAATTACTTAATAAAGAGTCAAAAGTAAATAAATGTTGCTAGGTGTGTACCTAGTGTTAGATTTGGGATTGAGAATGCCCACAATAAGGATATCTCTATCTACCTACAAAAATCTTGATGGTGTATAACTGTACAATGGATATAGAACCTGTAAATGTAGCAAAAAAGTTACCCATATTGAGAACATTACTTGAATGCAGTCGCCTAAGGTTCAGCGGACTAGTTAAGATAGCAAGTCCTAGCTCAAAACAAGTATGGGAAATATATCTGTATCAAGGAAAAATTGCTTGGGCTGCTGGAGGAAACCATGAAAATAGGCGTTGGAGGCGATATATTACTCAAGCAAAATTTCCTAGTGAATTTGATAGTAGTTCTTATTTAGCTAACAAAAGTGAAAAGCCTATAAGATATTGTGCCGTATTAAGTTTGCTGCAAAAACAACAGATCTCGCTAGAGCAAGCAAAATTGGTTACTGAAAATATCGTCTTAGAGATTGTATTTGATTTACAAGTGCAGTCTCTCAGTGAGGAGTTAACTTTTTCAAACGTGCGATTTCCAGTGCTAAATGAATCAGTGATCTTGTTGAATATAGAACAAGTGTGGGCACAGGTGATGAAAAACTGGAAACATTGGGAAAGCATAGAAGGAACTGGCATTTCGCCAAATCTTTTACCGGTTATTGCACAACCCCAAAAATTTCAAGCAATGACTCCAGAGAAAATATACGCCAAATTAAGTGTACTTCTCGATGGAAAAAGCTCACTCAGAGACAT
>CASBQB010000172.1 GCA_949127655.1 Chroococcales cyanobacterium PMM_0086
GAATGGGCATATGAAGCCTTGAGAAGTTTAGTAGAACGCTACGGCTGTATAGTAGGTTATCCAGATCGGACTTTTCGCGGGAACAAGCCCCTATCACGTTGGGAATTTGCAGCAGGTTTAAACGCTTGTATGAACGTCATGGAGCGTTTAATTCAAGAAGGTAGTCTCAGCAAAGAGGATATTGAAAAACTCAAAAGGCTAGCCCAAGAATTCAGAGCAGAATTAGCAGCACTAGGAGCAAGAGTAGATAACCTAGAAGGACGAGTATCATTCCTAGAAAACCACCAATTCTCCACAACCACAAAATTACAGGGTGAAGTTATCTTCAGTGTAGCTAATGCTTTTGGCAGCAACAGTGGTAACTCTACATTAGGAACATGGAGAAACCCAGCAGGTGGAAAGCCAGGTAGTTTTGGTGGACAAGCGGTCTTGACCAATCGAGTTCGTTTAAACTTCCTAACTAGCTTCACCGGAAACGACCAATTAAGAGTTCGCTTACAAGCTGGAAACGGTGGCGGAACTAATAGCTTCCAAACAGCAACAGGTGTCCCTGCGGCTCGTTTAGCTTATGATGATGGTTTTGACAACTCAGTTACTATAGATGACCTGTTTTATCGTTTTTCAGCAGGTAACTTGACTGTTCTCGTTGGGGCTAACCAACTTAACCTAGATGACGTATTTGATACCTACAACCCTTATCTAAGTAGTAGTGGAACAGGTTCTCTCTCGCGCGCGCAACGTTATAACTCGATTGTCTATAGTTCTAGCTCAGATGGTACTGGCTTGGCGCTGAAATACAAATTCTTAGATCAGTTTGCCTTGACACTTGCCTATTTAGCCAGGTCCAGTTCTGCTAATAACCCCATTGAAGGAAGTGGTCTTTTTAATGGTTCCTTTAGTGCAGGTGCACAAATAGACCTTACTGCTAACAAAGACTTTAAATTTGGGATAACCTATGTACATACTTACGACAGAACTAATCCCAATCTCTTCACCGTCGGAAGTCCTGTTGGCAACGATCCATTCCGCGGAACAAACGCACCAATTAGCTCTGACCGCATAGGTTTACAAACAAGTTGGAATATTACTAATTTCTTGAATTTCAGTGCTTGGGGAGGTGCTGGTCGGGCACAAGGACAAAGTTCTGATCTGGCACTGCAATATCTAAATTCTGATTTTTGGGGTTGGAATGCCTCTTTATCTGTTTTAGATGTCTTTAAGGAAGGTGCTGTTCTGAGTTTTAGTGGTGGACTATTACCTAGTTCCTTTGGGGTATTTGGTTTGGATGAGCTACGTAGTGTTCCTGTCCCCCTAGATGGAGGAACACAAGATCGTAATAGTTCCTATATGATTCAAGCTCAGTACGCATTTCCTCTCACTAACAACATTCAGATAACACCTGGTGCGTACGTAATTTTTAATCCTAACAACTTTGCTGCTAATACCGAAGTTTGGGTTGCTGTACTACGGACTACCTTTACATTCTAAGTTCTGAATAAATCACTTAGTTTTAAATAACGCAGAGAGCTTATGATCTTTCTGCGTTATTTTTTCAGGAGAATATTGAGAGGGTTAGATGACCATTGTTTGGTGTATGTAGTATTTTTTACAGTCATCTCCTCAATCTTTTCTTTTTGACTTTTTCTGATAGCGATAATCGCACAAGGATTAAAATTATTAAAAGGTTCTATTTGCTCGAGTCTACTAGAAGCATTCTCAGGATGTAAAATGTGTTCTATCCTTAAAGCAGGTAATCTCTCTTTAAGTAATACCCAAAAGGGGTACTCCCAATATATTTCTGATGGGGCAGCTTCCCAGCCTAAAGATAAACCAATGTTTGTACAGTTTTGTTTTTTCAGGAAATCTGCAGCTTCAAAATAGGCTTCTTTGAGTTGAGGTCTTGGTTTAAAGTATTGTTCATCTCTACTAGTATTAAAAATATTTTCTTGTGTCGCAATAGGACGGTATTTATTCTCAAAGACCCAAGGTAAGCAGGTAACTATTAATATTATGGCTGTAACTGCTACAATATACCTATTCCAGGTACGACTAAAAACTGCTCCTAAAAATGGAGAAAAAAGAACAAATAAAGCTAGATGATGCCGACTATGATACGGCTGTAGTTTAGTCATAAAGCATAATACTAAAAATCCCCCTATTATAGCCAATAAATAATCTCTTAATATAATATCTTTTCTAAGTTTTTTGACGATAATAAACACCAAAATACCCACAAAAATAATTAACAAATGTAGAGGATTACTTGCTGTATCTTCTCCAAAAGAAATACCAGGAACGCTGTAAGAATTAGGAGGAAATGTTATTCTTGAATCATTTTTATCTATGCCGAGAAAGTGATGAATAATTGTAATAATTTTATCTACTTTGCCAGTTATTGGTTCTATAAAAGACTCTAATTTAAGATAACGAACAATATCGACATGGAGAGAGAGATTTCTAATAATATTAGAGATAAAAGTTGGTAGACTATATACTTCTATCTTATAGTGAGTGGCATATTCAGCAACGGCAATAGGATTATTATAGAGAGCAAAATTGCGTAAATAATGCCCCAGATTAATTAATAAAATAAACAGCAAGATAAAACTAAGCGGTTTCCAGCATTGCCACTTTAAACGTTTAAAATAAATAATCAATAACCAAATCATAAAAGGTAAAGTAAAAAAATAACTAGAGCTTTTAGTCAAGATAGCTAAACTCATACTTGCTGCCAATTGCCAGAGTAAGTAAAAAGGAACTTTTTTTGGTGGATTATAAGATAAAATAGAGAGTAGAGAATTAGCTAAACAGACTAGCCAAAAAGCAACCATGTAGTCATTTTGAGTACTCGAAGATTGTAGAATCCCCATAGGAAGTGTAGCGCTGAAAACAGCAGCAAAAATCTCTCCTTTTTCCTTAGCGCCTAGTTGTTTTGCAATTAGAGAAACCCCTAAAATACTGCCTAACATACTAAACCACTGCACTAAATTAGCAAACTTATCACTATTGCTTAAAATTTGTAAGTGCAGAATGGCTAATTCAGCAAAAGGAGGATGCACTAATTGTGCTGAATAATAGGTGGGATAATGAACAAGACTGCGGTTTTGTATCCAATGAACAACCCGACTCATGTGATAAGTCATCGAGTCCCAATTATTAGGTGGAGCCACAAGGGCAATTATACCGACTATTGACACTATAAAAATTATTCCTCCTACTAAGACCCAAGAGATAGGGGTTAATTTAGGGGATTTAAATACTTTAGTTTTTGCTAAAAAATATTTCTTTTTTAAGTAAAAGATACAAGCTACTAAAATTAAATTAATCAATAACCATAATAAAAAAATTGAGCTAAAGTCCAGAGCTTTGAAAATACTTAACAATTCACTCGATACTGCAACTATTATGCCCATAGCAACTGCAGCCAATAGTATAGCTTGTCTCCATTCAGAAAGAAACTGCCAAATAATCCAAGAAAGGCAAATTAAGGAAATAAAAGGTAAAATAGCTAGCATAATGATAAGATGTTCAGTTAAGGTATGCCTAGCGTAACAGAAAAATAAACCATTTTTTTTGAAGAAGCTAGAATTAGTAAAATGACAATCCATTCTAATTAGATGAAGAATGGCGAAACTTATCTCTCGTACTCAACGTCTAATTAAGGTGAGTGGAATTATTTACTGATGACTGCTGACTCTTCTAGTTCTGAATTTACATCTATTTCTTCCCCTCAACTTGGTCAAGTTAAACTTAAACAAGAAGAGAATAGATTACTTTTACTGCTCCCCGCTCTAGTCAAAGACAGGCCGAACTACTGGGAAGAACTTTGGCAAGAACTAAAGTACTGTTTAAAACATAGTGAACGTACCTGGTCAGCCCAACAACACGTCTATGTGCAGGCGCAAGACCACCTTTTAGATATAAGGCAACTGCAGAACCTAGCGGAAACTTTACAAGAAGTGGAATTGCAACTTAGTTCTATTACCACTAGTCGCCGACAAACAGCGGTTGCTGCAGCTACAGCCGGTTATTCGGTGGAACAGTCCCATTTAGTGAGTACCTTTCCCGAAAAAGAAGTACAACCAAGCGTCGCTGAACCATTGTACCTAAAAACCACAATTAGATCGGGGGTAGAAATACGTCACAATGGAACAGTCATAATCTTGGGAGATGTTAACCCAGGTGGGAGTATTGTAGCAAGAGGAGATATTATAATTTGGGGACATCTTAGAGGAATAGCCCACGCTGGAGCACAGGGAAATCAAGAAAGTCGTATTTTCGCCCTAAAAATGGAACCCACTCAAATACGTATTACTGATATAGTATCTAGAGTTGCCCCACCTGAAGAAGGAGAGATAGAACCGGAGATCGCCTATTTAACTAAAGAAGGAATTGGCATCGCCAAAGCTCTAAATTTTGAAAAAACTCATCGGTTTACCGAAGCACGGGGAAGTTGGAGTGAAAAACCAACAAGTATTCCCAAAACAAAAGTTGAAACTGCCCCAAAATTTTCTATTCTAAATAGAGTCTTAAAGTCCCCCCCAAACCCATAAAATATTTATGAATCGAGTCATTGTGATCACTTCTGGAAAGGGAGGTGTTGGCAAAACCACTGTTACCGCTAACTTGGGGACGGCCTTAGCTAGTTTAGGCCATAAGGTTGCCCTAGTTGATGCAGACTTTGGATTGAGAAACCTAGACCTACTGTTAGGATTAGAACAAAGAATAGTCTATACTGCCCTAGACGTTCTAGCTGGAGAATGCACCTTAGATAAAGCACTAGTTAAAGATAAAAGAGTACCTAACCTCGTTCTTTTGCCAGCCGCTCAAAACAGAACAAAAGAATCGATTAATCCTGAACAGATGAAAGAGTTAGTCGATCAGCTAAATAAACAATATGAATATGTTTTGATTGACTGTCCTGCTGGAATAGAAATGGGTTTTCGTAATGCCATTGCACCAGCACAAGAGGCGATTATTGTAACCACGCCAGAAATGGCAGCAGTTAGAGACGCTGATCGAGTAGTCGGACTGATGGAGTCAGAACAAATAAAAACCATCCGCTTGATCGTCAACCGCGTCCGTCCAGAAATGATCCAACTCAATCAAATGATCTCAGTTGAGGATATTTTAGATCTGCTGGTTATTCCTTTACTAGGAGTGATCCCCGATGATCAAAAAATCATCGTCTCGACTAATAAAGGAGAACCTATCGTCTTAGAAGATAGTTCTAGTCTTCCTGGGATTGCTTTTTCTAATATTGCTTCTCGCCTAACAGGAAAAGAAGTTCCCTTTTTAGATTTGATGGCTTCGCAAGATACTATTATCAATCGTCTAATTCGTTTCTTTAACCGTAAACTGTAGTCTGAGGACTAATAGAGGTACTCAACGCAATGCTAGAAAATTTATTCCCTTGGCTTTATCCTTTAAAAAGTGGAGAAGAGGCTAAACGTCGTCTCAAACTGATCATTGCACATGATAGAGCCAGCTTGAACCCAGCCATGTTAGAGTCTATGCGCCGAGAAATTCTCGAAGTGGTTAGCCGTTACATGGAAATTGACCCAGAAACAATGGAATTCAATATAGAAAGTGACCAGCGGATGACCGCTTTAATTGCTAACCTACCCATCAAAAAAGTCAAAGTATTCCCTATTGTGGAAACTTCAGAGACTTCTTCTGTGGAAAGCGCCCCCGCGCCTTAATCCACTCGACTGCTTCTGCTAAATCTTCAGCAATGTAATCAGGTTTAGTCTGGTGTTGATAGTTACCACTCAGCACCTGCTGACCGTAGCCTGTTTTAACTAAGATTCCCGTTAATCCGGCATTATGAGCCATATCTACATCAGTCGCCTTATCCCCTACCATAAAACTTTTCTGCAGATCTAAATCATGTTCCCAGGCTGCAGCTATCAGCATACCCGTATTAGGTTTGCGCCAAGTACTCCAAGCTGTATATTCTGGATGAATCCCTCCAGCAGCCGGACTTAAATAAGGACAGCAATAGAGAGCATCCAGTTGGGCTTGACTTTCTTTTTCTAGAAGTTCTAAAAGACGTTGATTTAGAGCATCTACATGAGATATGCTGTAGTAATTTCGAGCGGGTCCTGACTGGTTTGAGACCAGACAACAAAAAATCCCTAAATCATTGAGAGAACGAACTGCCCTAGCCACGCCGGGGATCAGTCGGAGATTCTCAACTTGGTGGATGTAACCCGCTTCCAGATTGAGAACTCCATCA
Source organism: Chroococcales cyanobacterium PMM_0086 (assembly GCA_949127655.1). Taxonomy (GTDB): domain Bacteria; phylum Cyanobacteriota; class Cyanobacteriia; order Cyanobacteriales; family Microcystaceae; genus CAISPN01. The sequence continues at coordinate 6,239 of CASBQB010000172.1, forward strand.
CGGTCTAAAAATACTGCTGCTTTAGCCACGCCAAATATATTGCAATAGGGTTTCAGGTTGGATATCACTAATCTCGTTTGTAGGAGATTGAATTCCTACGTAACGATCAGAGTCAGGTGGTAGCAATTTACTTACTTGTGTTGGACCAAATAGAGCAATTGTATAGGTTCCCACGGCTACAGACAGGTGCATCGGTCCACTATCTGTACATAACATCAGGTTCGCTCCGGCAATCATTGCTGCTAGCTTACCGAGATCATCAGGAGAAGTCACCTTTAGATAAGGTCTATTTTCCTGCATCTGTTCTACCCATTCTGTATCTTCAGGACCTTGTATTAAAACTATGGGAAGTTCTGGTTGTTTTTGCTGTAGATCATCAATGACTTTGTGCCATTTAGTCGCAGGATAGATCTTATCAATGCCTTTTAATTGAGCCAGACGACTTGAACCACCGTGAATGAGAATATATCCTTTATCTCCTAGTCCAAGACGACTACTTTCGACTTTAGCCCAGTTGATATCTTCTTTGGGTAGCGTTATCCTAATCGGTGGGGTGCTTACATTGATCCCTAAACCTTTCACTAAGTCATGGTACATATAAGCAGCGTACTGCTCTGTATTTAAAAGAACAGGATTAGTAATAAACCAAGAGCTATCCGTTTGATAACCTACTCTAGTAGAAATGCCATTGAGCCAGAGCAAAAGTCCTACTGTCCAACGTTGACCTAAAGTAATGGCAATATCATATTCCCGATCTCGAATAGTCCCCAGCAAATTCAGATAATCTGCTAGACCGTTGCGAGCTTTATAATCAAATAACAATACTTCATTGACCCCCGGACAGACTCTATAAGCTCCTTTTGAACGAGGTTCGACAATCACATCAATCTTACTTTTCGGATATTCTTCCTTGAGTGTCTCTAGGGTTGGAAAGAAGAGGATTTGATCGCCTATTCCCCCAGGGACAAGGGTGAGTATGCGCATAGGTCACTCCTTAGTTTAGGTACTTTTTTGGATTCTGCACACCGTAACAGCTTAATTTTAATCTGAACTGTCTCGATTGCTGATAGAGAATTCTATCAAAAAAGATACAAATTGATCTGATTTTTTAAAACCCCTTCTAGGTTCGATCATAGGATAGCATTTAATCCACTCTAGACTCCCCTAAATTGCCCAAGGAGTGGGTATAGTCGCTTTATGCTAAAAATTGTCCTTATAGCTCTCTGCGGGCGGCAAGATGGCTTATTGTTTAATGGGGGAAGATTATTTACACATATACTATTACCATACAAAAGTACTCTTTAAATAGAATACTCCACAATAAACTTTATGTCACCCCATAATTATTTAATCACCACCCCTTCTAAAGCTTCATCAGTTTGATTATAAAGGTCTTGTAGTTGTTGTAACTTTTCTTGATCTACATTCCAAAAACCTCGACCATTTGCCTCTAGCATTCTACCAATGATATTGCGAAAAGCTTCAGGGTTAGCCTTCTTTAATCGTTCCGCCATAACAGAATCAAAAGCATAAGTTTCTGCAGCTTGATCATAGACCCAACTATCAGTAAAGTCTGCAGTTCCTCCCCAACCTATTAACGCTGTCATACGTTGAGATACTTCATAAGCACCGCCTGAACCCTGATTTACCATAGTTTCTGCCCATTTAGGGTTGAGGAGTTTCGTTCTGTATTCTAAGCGTAAAACATCTTCTAATTTACGTGGAGTAGTATCTTTAGAAAAGCTCTCTACAAAACTGGCTGTTACTTTGTGACCTCCGGCTTTTTCGGCTGCTAATTTTAAGCCGCCCGTGTTACCATAATATTCTTGAATATCTGTTAGACCATATTCAATAGAATCAATTTCCTGAATGATACTTTCACTAGTTTTCAGAAGTTGATTGAAAACTTCCGGTCTAGCTGTACCCTTATCTTTTCTACCATAACTAAAGCTATTACGTCTCTGCCAAGTATCAGCTAAATCCTCAGAAGAAGTCCAATTTCCCTCGACTATCTGATCATTAACTAGAGAACCAAAATCCCCTGCTGGGTTAGAGAATAAACGTGCTGTAGTGTCGGTTATTCCCTCTGCTTGCAGTGCTAAATTGTGCTTACGTATGAAATTTTCTGCCTCACTTTCTGACGCTTGTGCTGCTCTTATTAAGAGGTCATCTAGTAGCTCTAAAATATTGACAAAGGTATCTCTGAATATACCGGATAAATTAATTAAAACATCTATGCGGGGGTGTCCCACTTGGTCTAGTGGTTTTAACTCATATCTGACTATACGTCCTGTGCCCTCTTTAAGAGGTTCTGCGCCGACTAATTCTAAAATGATCCCCAGAGACTCACCACGAGTTTTAATCGCATCTAGACCCCATAACATTACTGCTACCGTTTCAGGATATTTACCCTCATCTTTCCAGTGTTGGTCTAGCAATTTGCGCCCAATTTCTCTGCCTCTTTCATAAGCACCTGCAGAAGGCATTCTATAGGGATCTAAAGCGTGAATATTGCGTCCTGTGGGTAAGACTCCCGCGCCATCTCTCAAAATGTCTCCACCTGGTGCGGGGGGTATATACTCACCATTTAACCCCCTAATTAGGTTATCTATTTCATCAGTAGTCTGCTCTAAAAGTGAGCGTATTTGCCAGCCTTCTTGTATTGCTGCTTGATGTTCTTGAGGGTAGAGTGATAAGTCTAGTTTAGTGGGGTTAAGATTAACAAGATCAAAGAGTATCCATTCAGGTAACTTCTTGTCAAAATAAGCACTTAAATAAGATAAAAGAGATTCTTTTGAGGGTGCTTCTCCAAGAGTATGTAGACCTGCAGAAAATAATCGTTCTTCGACAATACCTAGATAGTCATAGACCTTAGCGAAGTAGTCATTTAAAGCAGACTCACTAAAAAGACGAACATTTTCTAGAGTAAAGGAGAGCCCTGGTTGTTCTGCAATGGTAAAGCGACAATCTTCTTGTAAGCCTGTGTCAATAATCTTTTGTGAGATAATCTCAATTAAAGCAGCATTTTTATCAGTATCTTCTCGGTATTCTGCCATAATTTCCCGCAAAGACATCAACTCTTTATATAAACCTGCACGACCATAGGGAGGTACATTGTGGGAGATTAAAACCCCATAACCCCGACGTTTAGCTAGGATAGACTCAGAAGGATTATTAGCCGCATATATATATAGATTGGGTAAATTACCTAAAAGAAGGTCAGACCAAGAATAGCCGGTATTACCTAAAGAAGAACCAGGTAACCATTCTACTGTTCCGTGCATCCCAAAATGAACGACTGCATCAGCTTTCCATTCATGTTGTAACCAGTTATAAAAGGCTGCATATTGAGGATGAGGGGTAAGATCCTTATCAAACATTAGACGCATTGGATCACCTGCAACCCCTAAAGGAGGCTGTACTCCTATCCAAATATTCCCTAATTGAACACCACCTATTAAAAACTCATCTCCAGATGTCTTTAGTCCTGTTCCGGTTAAAGATTTCCAGTGCTTCAAGATTCGAGTAGTATTGAGATAGCCTAACCACTTTTCTAGAGTACGCACATTGACTGTTGTTCCTGAAAGTCCTTCATCTGCAGCTTTGACTTGAGAGATGAGTGCTTCTCCATCTAAAGGTAGATCATTTACTTGATAACCTGCCCTTTGCAAAGCTTCTAGAAAGTTGATTAAGCTACGAGGAACATTGAGTAAAGCTGCTGTTCCTGTTGCACCATATCCTGGCGGAAAACCATAGAGGATAATGGCTATTTTACGTTCTTGGGTGGGTTTTTGACGTAATTTGAGCCAGTTATTCAGTCTACCTGTCAGACGTTGTACCCTTTCAGGAATAAGATATATATCCTCTCCCACCAGACCACCTAGAGGTATTGTCTCAATTGCTCCATCTAATTCAGGTAGCGCATATAAAACCACACTCTGTAGTCCTCCTATTCCTTGTCTAGTCCAGGAGTGAATATCTTGGATCAAAAGAGGTGCAGCGACTAGATAGGGGATGTTTTTAGCCTCTAAAATACGTTTAGCTACTGAAACTTGACGGCCTGCTTCCATTGAACCTGCAGGACCACCTACCAAGGGAAAACCAATAGTTGAGACAATTGCTTCTACTTGAACAGCATCGGGTCTAAGAGAGAGTATTTGTTTGTTACCCTGTTGACGTTGCAAAAGTTCATATTCTGTCGTCATGAAGTCTCTAACAGCGATATGTCCTTCTACTCCATTGAGAAAGATCGGGAGGGGAGTTAGTCCTGCTGCTTCAAAGTAGTGGATCAGTTGAGGTATGTAGGGTTGTTTGGTAATGACGTGTTTACGGTATAGTAGGACTCCCACAACAGGAGAGTTATCACCTGGTTTATAGGTCTGGCGATACCAGTTAAGATACTCTTTAGGAGAGCTAAAATATCCTTGATATTGGGGATGAAGTAGCCCTAAGTTAGGAGTTTCTAGAGGTGGTGGTATTTCTTCTACTGTTAGTTTGAGATATTTTTGGGCAATAGTCCAACACATGGAGGCAAAGTTCTCAGCACCTCCTGCATTCCAGTAACCATAAATAATCAACCAGTTGCGTAAATCTTGAACTTTTTGCCCTGGGATATACTTGAGGAGTTTCGGTCCTGTTTTTAAAAAGCTGATATAACCTGCTAATTTATCTTCTTCTTTCGAGTTGCTAAATTTACTTAGGATAAATTGTATAGGTTTGGGCATTCCTTTGGGTTTGTCCCCGATGCTAAATTTGCCGAGTCTTGTCAAACTCATTAACTCTAAGGCAGATTCAAAAACTAGACGTATAGGAATATTTTGTACTCTTTCACGCAACCAAAGAACTTGATCATAGTCAAATACCAAACTAGCAAAGAAGACTTCTGCTTGGGATAGGGCTTTTTCTACAACTTCAGGTTCACTGAGGATCGAGCGATCACTAAAGACCTTAACCTCTAGTCCTTGACAGCGAGAACCAGCTAGTGCTGCAGCTTGACGATATAGACTCGCGTTAAAGGATTCAAATCCAGTGATAATGACTATCCGTTGCATAATTCCTATTTTGTAAAGTTTCTTTACATTTTCTAGTTTAGACTGAGAAACTCAAATAGGGGGGGAATCTGACTTTTTCCAGTTTTATCTATTAAACAACGTCTATGACGTATGTTCCATAGTAATTTTATTGTTGTGTATATATTCTATAATGATATCTACAAATATTTAGTTCGATTCAAGTGAGGTCAGGAAAATTTTTAGGTATAATACTTAATTCTTTGATCTCATTAGTTTCGTTCGACTCTTTACCAACCATCTTTCCTAAAGTCCTAACAGAAGGAAGCAATCTACTATTAAAAGAACTAACAGTTTGATCGAAAGCTTCACCACTTTTCTTAATAGATTTACCCACCTCATTAAAATAACTAACCATTTTAATAAAACGGTCATATAACTCACTGCCTATCCTACCTATTTCTTTAGCATTTTTGGCTATTTCATCTTGTTGCCATCCATAATAAATAGTGCGAAGGAGAGCGATTAAAGTTGATGGAGTTGACAGAATAATATTTTTGGATGCAGCAAAGCTAAGAAGTTCTTTATCATATTGAAGGGCACAACTAAACAAACTTTCTGCAGGTAAAAATAGAATGACAAATTCTGGTGATGGCTGAAATTGAGACGAATATTCTTTACTACTTAAATCTTTAATTCTAGTTCTAAGATGGTTTACATGGTTTTTATGTTGCTTTTCTATTTCAGCTTCATCAAGGGTATCTAGTGCTGCATTAAGATAGGCGTTCATAACAGCTTTGGAGTCTATGACTATATTTCTATCACCTGGTAAATTTACGACAATATCAGGTCGTATTCCTCGCTCATCGTTGCTTGAACTTTCTTGTTTTTTATAGTGTGTATTTTCTACCATCCCAGACATCTCAAGCACTTTTTCTAAAACAACTTCCCCCCATTGACCTCTCCCAGTGGGTTGTCTTAAGGCTCTTACTAAATTGCCTGTTTCTTGTCTTAGCTCTTTTTCAACTTGAAGAAGAGAGTTTACCTGAGTTTTGAGTTCACTATAAGAACCTGTACGCTCTTTTTCTAGCTCTCGAATTTCTCTTTCTAATTTTGTTAGGTTTTCTTGAACTGGTTGAACTATTCCTTCTATAGATTGTTGTCTTCTTGTTAGATCTTCATCAGCTAAAGAGCGAAATTCGTTACTTTGTTGTTTTAAGACATCTGCTGCTAAAACTTTAAAAGTGTCAGTCATTTGCTCTTTTAGTTCATTTATTATTTGCTGATGTTGCTTTTTCAATAATTCTATTTCTTCGTTTTTCTCTCGTTTTTGTGTTTCAATTTGCTCAGAGATAAATTTTATATTTTCTTGAAAGTTTTTAATATTACTATTAGCACTATTAACTTCTATCTGTAATCTCACATTCTAACTCTGGGATTCTTGAAGCTTTTCTTGCTCTTTAAATAGATATTTTTGAGACTCTTCAAAGTTTTCTTGAATAGATTCTTTTCTAACTTCTAAAGTTTGAATTTGCTTTTCTAACTCAATTCTATAATCTGGTAAATTTTCTAGCTTCTTTTCCAAACTAGCAATTTCTTCCTGAAAGATAGCTGCTTGTCTTTGAACTGAATCTCTACTTGCTTCAGCACCTTTTGCCTTGTCTTCTAAATCTCTGATGTTTCGCTCAAGTGATGATTTGACCTTAGAAGACGCTACAACCCATGCTACCGCACCACCAATAATTAAACCGAGTAGAAGCCCTAAAATAGTATACATAGTATGTTAGTTGGTTATGTTTTAAGGAAATTATACTAATAATATTGATAATTGTTCTGGTTTATATCAGTATTTCTACTTATTAAAACTAAAAGATTTATTCTCCCTCTTTCTTCATGTTTCATTGTCTAACTTGTTGCCATTAATTTCAGTTGCTCGGCTAGATGCGCTCTAAATTGCTCTAAGCCGCCTTTATTTCCCCATTCTTCCTGAAAATTCTTAAAAGATGAGAACTCATAAGGAATTGTTTGTTGAGGTGATATGTCACATCCTAAAACGATCTCGCGATCAGGAAGATCTTCCCAAGTTTTCAGCTCTGGTTTCCACCAAACAACCTTAACGTAACGGCAGAACCATTTTGTCCCTTCTTCATCATATTCTTCATAGGGTTTATCATCTAGAAACTCAACAATATGAGTAATCTTAGATCTTTGTGTTAACGCCATTAAATCATTGATTTCTGGATTTTCTGCTTTTATATCTTTAAAGCCTAATGGGAAAATAGTTAGCCCATTTTTATAAATTATTTGTTCTCCCTTTTTTAATTCTGCAATTAAATAATCGGGTAAATATGCCCAGTCGTATGTCCAGCCAGCAGGTGGAGTAACGACTTTAATCCATTTCAGACGAGATAAGTCCATTAAAAACCCCTTTATTAGTAAATTTTTGAGATTAGCGAGAGATGTTTGATTAGTTATTAACCAACTCCCACTAATAATTATCTTCATCTATTATGTATTCCATGTTGGTGGTTTCATCAATAATAGCAACCTCCCAATTAGTACCTAATAGGTAAGCCCCATCTAAATTAGCTCCTCTAAGGTCAGCACAGTCCAGATAAGATCCACTCAGGTCAGCCCCTATTAGGCTAGAACCTCTTAGATTAGCATCCACTAAGTTAGCTCCATCAAAATGAGCACCCTCTAGGTTGGGATCATCTAAATTAGCCCCACGTAAGTTAGTTTGATTCAGGTTCGCTCCCTCTAGATTAGCTCCCTCTAGATTAACCTCTCTCAGGTTCGCTCCACTAAGATCAATTCCTTTTAAATCTAGGTGAATTGGCTGATTATCAGAATCATCAAGGGCATTTTGCTCTATTTCTTCAGCTGATATTGTGTCGAGCCTTTGATAGTCCGTCAAATCCTCAAGTCTTTTAGCTTATTCAAGTGTAACTCTTGTCATATATTTTTCTTCCCCTCCGCTTACACCCGTGGGCGGGGATTGACCCCTACTCAACATTTTTTGTCGCCTTCTTCATTCTTTGCTCTTTGTTTACGAATATAAGAGCGAAAGTCTTCCATTGTTAGATGATCTAGTTCTTGATAATGCTCTTTCGTGTAATCTCCTTCTCCTACATCAAACTGCTGTAAAAATCTAATCATTCCTGCAACTCCCAAACTATCAACTAGTGCTTTGTATCCTTGTTTTCTTAATTCAATTAATTTCATTATCTTGCTCTTTTTGAATGATAGACATTAACCAAGTAACAGGATTATCTACATTAATTTGTAGATAGGTACTATATTTTTTAGCTTTTCTAAGTAACCGATCATCTGTTGTTAACATAACATTGGCTTCTGCGACTTCTGCAAAAGCAATATGTAGACTATCTAGAAGCTTAAATCCTAAGTTGATTAAACTGTTTGCTCTATCTTCAATCTCAGGTTTATTATCAATTTTGATTGTTGTAATAGACAATATTGTATTTATTAACTCAGCTTTTTCTCTCTTTGATGTATTACTAAGTTCAAAATCAATCGCCTCACTATGAACTAGTTCCCATTGCTTTTTTTTACATCGGTTTATGATACTTACAATAGCCTCAGCTTCAAGTCTAACGCGCTCTTGTTCTAAATTGTCAAAAGGACGATTCAAGCAGCAAACATCCATGTAAATTATGTATCTCATTAAAGTTTGATAGTTTTGTCACGACTCCCAATATCAATAGTTCAACCACTTGATGTTATTGTTACAAGCTTTTCCATCATCCCACTCAAATTCCAACTATAGATCATCTTCTTGGTGTTTATATAGCGGTATCCTCTTAAGTGAGATACAGACAAAGCCTCTTACAGACTGGATTACAGCATATATCAGTCTATCTCATACGACCGCACACCGCTATATAACAATCCTAAATCATTTTAAAAGATTGACAATCACCGATAGTATCACGGATAATTAAGTAACAACCTCGAAAGCATTGTCAAAATAGAAAATGATAATGAACGATTAAGACTTCGTTTTACTCAAGGCTCTTTAGGGATTTCAGGGAGCTAGGAAAGAAGACAGGCAAGAAGTGAGGAAAGGAGTGCCTTACCTCGCTTGCGGGTATTGTGGACGAACTCAAAGAAACCCAAATACAAGGGTAGTTGTTCCTGAGAAATACCGCGATGTGGTCGAAACCAAGAGCGTAGCAAAGACCAAAAATTTTCCATCGTATTCACATGAACTACTCAAAGAGAAGAAGCGCAAGCGCGTCTACACAAAAACCATCCCCATCTACTGCCTTAGGCAGAGTTAAATCACGGGCGTATTCACCAGTACTGTGGCAGACAGTTTTATGCTCATAGCCCCATTGAGTTAAACGAGAATAGATATTGTATTCATCCGTGTAGATTAGGGTTCTAGCGACTATCGTACTTTTAATTAGTGGTGCAATTGTAGATTGCTGAACGTTGGGCAACATTTGAATTACAACTTCTCCAAGACTTCTGAATCATGCCCAAAATTGGCGGTTTTTCTGAGGCTAGTGTTCCTCGCCCACACTTGGCTTTCAGCCGACGGACACGTCCTACTCGACCTTTTTTTTGACTACTTCTGGCTGTCCTTTATGTCCAGCAATTACATAGAGATACACAGCAAACGTAGTTAACCGTAGTCAAATAGCGTCAACTGCTTTGTGTTTACTCCCTGATTGACTTGAGAAACTTTACGCCTCTTTGGTTCTAGGGTTTGGGACTTATC